>JASMAE010000264.1 GCA_030754475.1 Rhodospirillales bacterium | reverse complement strand
CCGAAGCCGTATTCGTCGTCGGGCTCGTACACGGCGACCGAGAACGGCCCCTGCAGCCCGATGGAGGCCGCCAGAATCTCGCGCCAGATTCGCACCAGATGCTGCTTGGAAAGGGGTCCCCGGTGGCGGCCCAAGAGACCGCGAATGATCTCCGCCTCGCGCCCCGGCCGCAGCATGACGCCGGCTTTGCTCTTGAGCCGCCGGATCCTCGCCGCCACGTCCGCGCGGTCCATCAACAACTCGTGGATCGCCCGGTCGATGGCGTCGATTTCGCGTCGCAGCGCGTTCAATGACCTTGCCGCGCTCATCGCTGTATCGCAGTCCTTGCGGGTTTTCGGCCGACAGATCGGAGGGCCGTTATTGATAATGGCTTAGGTCTGCGAAATCAAAGAAAACGTTGACACTCAGGGGCTTGATTTCTAGCTATGGAGGGCCTTTCCGAACGTATATCGAACGCGGGCGATCATGGACGCGCCGAAGCACAACACGGGGCGGACGGCGGCTCTCGGCGTCGCCGGCGCCGACACGCCCTTTCCCGGCCACCGCGTCATTCTCGGTGGCGAGCGGCCCTTGCGTCTCGATTGCGGGGTCGAGCTTCGCGATTTCCCGTGCGCGTACCAGACATACGGGCAGCTCAACGAGGCGGCCTCGAACGTGATTCTCGTCTGTCACGCGCTCACCGGCGACCAGTTCGTCGCTGAGGCGCACCCCGTGACCGGAAAGCAAGGCTGGTGGGAGCAGATGGTCGGGCCCGGCAAAACCTTGGACACGGACCGCTACTTCGTCCTTTGCGTCAATATAGTAGGCGGTTGCATGGGCACCGTCGGGCCGCAGGAATCCAACCCCGAGACGGGCAGGATCTGGGGCCTCGACTTTCCGGTCATCACCATCGGCGACATGGTCCGCGCCCAGGTGATGCTGCTCGACCACCTCGGAATCGATCGGCTTTTCGCGGTGACCGGTGGCTCTCTCGGCGGGATGCAGGTGCTGGAATGGGTCGCGTCGTACCCCGAGCGCGTGTTCGCCGCTATCCCGATCGCCGCGGCGGCGAATCATTCGGCGCAGAACATCGCCTTCCACGAGGTCGGCCGCCAGGCCATCATGGCCGACCCCGATTGGTGTGGGGGCGACTACCAGAACCACGGCAAACGGCCCCACCGCGGTCTCGCCGTCGCCCGCATGGCGGCCCACGTCACCTATCTTTCGGAACCCGCCCTGCACCGCAAGTTCGGGCGCCGGCTCCAGAACCGTGACCGGGTCGCCTTCGGCTTCGACGCCGACTTCCAGGTCGAGAGCTATCTGCGCCACCAGGGCATCACCTTCGTCGAGCGCTTCGACGCCAACTCGTACCTCTACATCACTCGGGCGATGGACTATTTCGACCTCGCCGAAAGCCACGGCGGCGTTTTGGCCAACGCCTTCACCCGCACGCCCGTGAGATTCTGCGTGATCTCGTTCACCAGCGATTGGCTGTACCCCACGCCCGAGAGCCGCAAGATCGTGCGCGCGCTCAACGCGGTGGCCGCGAACGTGAGTTTCGCCGAGATCGTCTCCGACAACGGTCACGACTCGTTCTTGCTCGACGAGCCCGAGTTCCGAAAGGTTCTCGGCGGGTTCCTTGCGGGGGCGGCCGAACACCGCGGGCTGACGATGAATCGGACGCCGCCCCGGCCATGACCGAGGACCACGACCGCAACACCATCCGCATTGACCTCCAACGCATCGCCGACATGATCGAGCCGAAATCCCGTGTGCTCGACGTGGGCTGCGGCGACGGCGCGCTTCTGGAGAATCTCGCGCGCTCGAGGCAGGTCGATGGCCGCGGAGTGGAGCTCAGCGCCGAGGGCGTCAACGCGTGCGTCTCGGCCGGGCTTTCGGTGATCCAGGGTGACGCCGACACCGACCTCGACGACTATCCCGAGAACGCGTTCGACTTCGTCGTCCTCAGCCAGACGCTGCAGACCGTGCACGCGCCGCGCAAGGTATTGGAGAACCTTTTGCGCATCGGGCGGCGCGCCATCGTCTCGTTCCCAAACTTCGGGCACTGGCGGGTGCGCGCGCACCTGTTCTTTCGGGGACGCATGCCGATCAACGACACCCTGCCCTACCAGTGGTACAGCACGCCCAACATCCACCTGTGCTCGATCCGCGACTTCGTGCTGCTTTGCGAAGAGATGGGCATCACCATCGAGCGCAGCATCTCGCTCGATCACAAGGGTCGCGTGCGCCGGATCGGCGCGCAACTGGGCTTGGCCAATTTGTTCGGCGAACAAGCGGTCTTCTTGCTGCGCCGGTGAGCGCGATGGCCCCCGACGAGGCCGGGCGAGTGCGCCGTCAAGGAGCCTCGGGGCCCCGCTCGGCGATGGGCATGTAAGCTTTGCGGCGAGCCTTTTTCCGTGATTCCGGTTGGGCGGCGTAGATCTGCTTGGTCGCCTCGGTGAGGATGATACCGGCGAACGTCCGGAACCAGCGCTCGCCGAGTTTTTCCAATGCGGGCGCCGATGAAAGAAGCATCCTCGACGTGAACGGTGGCACGAAAAGCGCGGCGCGCGATCGCACCGGCGTGAACATGGATTCGCGCAACAGGCGCGTGAGCTGGCCCGGCGAATAGGGCCGCCCTTGGCCGAACGGCGTCCTTTCGAAGCGCGCCCAAATCCCGCGGCGGTTGGGCACCACGACCAGAAGCCGGCCGCCGCCGCCGAGCACCCGCCAGATCTCGCGCATCATCGGACCGACGTGCTCGGCGCATTCGAGTGCGTGTACCAGCAGCACCCGGTCCATGGAGAGATCGGCGAAGGGAAGCTCGGCCTCATCGCAGAGCGTGCTCAGTCCGGCGCCCTCGCCGGGCCACGCCAGCACGCCCTGGGCTGCCGGCATGGCCGCGGTCACGCGCTCGGCCTCGCCCCGGAACGGATTCAGATAGGGCGTGGCGTAGCCGATGCCGAGCACCCGCATCCCGCGCGTATCCGGCCAAAAGTCGCGCACGCGGCCGCGCACCGCGCGCCGGGCGACGCGCCCCAGCGTCGTTGCGTAGAAATCCCTCAAATCGATGGCGTCGATCCACATCGCCGGAAATCTTA
>JASMAE010000263.1 GCA_030754475.1 Rhodospirillales bacterium | reverse complement strand
CCAGCGAGACGGGAGCGTATTCAAACAGCGGCGAACAGCGCGCCACCATGAAGACACCGGCCGTCACCATGGTGGCGGCGTGGATCAGGGCCGAGACCGGGGTCGGACCCTCCATGGCATCGGGAAGCCAGGTGTGGAGCCCGAGCTGGGCCGACTTGCCCATGGCGCCGACGAACAAGAGCAGGCAGATCACCGTCAGCGCGTGGAACTCGCCGCCGAAGACGGCGAGGGTCGAATCGGCGCGATCCGCGGCGGTCGCGAATATGGTATCCAGATGCACAGTCTGGAACAAAAGATAGGTCGCGAAGATCCCGAGCGCGAAACCGAAATCACCGACCCGGTTCACGAGGAACGCCTTGATGGCGGCGGCGTTCGCCGCCGGCCGGTCGTACCAGTACCCGATCAGGAGATAGGACATGAGCCCGACCCCTTCCCAGCCGAAATAGAGCTGGACCAGGTTGTCGGCGCTCACCAGCATCAACATGAAGAAGGTGAACAGGCTGAGGTACGCCATGAACCGGGGGATGCCCGGGTCGGCCTGCATGTAGCCGATCGAATAGACGTGGATCGTGGCGGAAACCACGGTGACCGTCAGCAGCATCACCGCTGAAAGGGTGTCCAGCTTCAGCGCCCACGATATCTCCAGCGCGCCCGAATCGATCCAGGTGAACAGTTCGATCGTGTGCGTGTTCTTGTCGATGACGACGTCGACGAAGACGAAGATTGCGAAGACCGCGGAGACGATCAGCGCCGCGCAGCTAAGCCACTGGGCCGCCGTGTCGATGCGCGTCTGGCGCTCTCGGTCGTCGGTGCCGACGAAGGCGAGCACGCCCGCGAGAATCGAGCCGATGAGAGGTAAAAAGACGACGACGGCGGCCACGCCCCTACCCTTTCATCAGGTTGATGTCCTCAACCGCGATGCTGCCGCGGTTGCGGAAATAAACCACCAAGATGGCGAGGCCGACCGCCGCCTCGGCGGCCGCAACGGTGAGGACGAACAGCGCAAAGATCTGACCGACCAGATCGTCGAGCGCGGCCGAGAACGCGACCAGGTTGATGTTGACCGCGAGCAGGATCAGCTCGATGGACATCAGGATGACGATGACGTTCTTGCGGTTCAGGAAGATCCCGAAGATTCCGATCGCGAACAGAATCGCCGCGACGGTGAGATAGTGGGCGAGCGTGATTTCCAGCATCAGATGCCCGCCCCCGGCGGCATGTTCACCATTTTGATCGTCTCGGCCGGGCTGCGTCTGACCTGATCGGCGATCCTTTGCCGCCGCACGCCGGGGCGGCGGCGATGGGTCAACACGATAGCCCCGATCATCGCCACCAACAGGATCAGGCCCGCCGCTTGGAACAGATAGATGTAATGGGTGTAGATCAGCGCGCCCAGGGCATGGGTATTGCTGATCGCGTCGGCGGCAGGTGCCGGGGCCGCGGCTATTTGGGCGGTCCCCGGCGCCAGGGTCCAGCCGCCGACGACGATCACGAGCTCGGCCAAGAGAACCAGGCCGATCACCCCGCCGATGGGAAGATACTGGAGGAACCCCTCGCGAAGCTCGACGAAATTGATATCCAGCATCATGACGACGAACATGAACAGCACGGCCACCGCGCCCACGTAGACGACGACCAGGATCATGGCCAGGAACTCGGCCCCCAGTAGGACGAACAGGCCGGCGGAGTTGAAGAAGGCGAGGATGAGGAAGAGGACGGAATGCACCGGGTTGCGCGCGGAAATGACCATGACGCCGGCGGCGACGGCCACCGACGCGAACAAATAGAAGGCAAAGGCTTGCACGATCATGGGACGTTCGTTGCCTCGGTTATGGGGCCTGCGCGCCTCAACGGTACGCGGCGTTGGCGCGGAGCCGTTCGGCGATCTCGGTCTCCCATCGGTCGCCGTTGTCGAGAAGCTTCCCCTTGTCGTAGTAAAGCTCCTCGCGGGTCTCGGTCGCGAACTCGAAGTTGGGACCCTCGACAATGGCATCTACGGGACAGGATTCTTCGCACAGCCCGCAGTAGACGCACTTCACCATGTCGATGTCGTAGCGCGTGGTCCGCCGCGAGCCGTCCTCGCGGGGCTCGGCTTCGATGGTGATCGCCTGGGCGGGACAGATGGCCTCGCACAGCTTGCACGCGATGCAACGTTCCTCGCCGCTGGGATAACGGCGAAGCGCGTGCTCGCCGCGAAAGCGGGGGCTGAGCGGTCCCTTCTCGAACGGGTAGTTCAGCGTGATCTTGGGTCGGAACATATAGCGCAGCGTCAGCGCCATGCCGCTGACGAGCTCGCCGAGGAAAATCGTCCTCGCGCTTCGGTCCATGAACCCCATAACGTTCCGTTCCTCGCCCCTACCGCAGCACGGGTTGCAGGTCGAAGGCGACGACCACGCCCCCGACCACGACGACGGCGGCGAGAGAGATGGGAAGGAAGACCTTCCAGCCCAAGCGCATGAGCTGGTCGTAACGGTAGCGCGGGAAAGTCGCCCGAACCCACAGGAACACGAACAGCAACAGCGCCATCTTGAGGGCGAACCAGACCGGGCCCGGGATCCAGGTGAACAGCGCCCAGTCCGCCGGCGGAAGCCAGCCGCCCAGGAACAGGATCGTCGTGATCCCCGCCATCAGGATCATGTTCGCGTACTCACCCAGGAAGAACAGCGCGAAGATCATCGCCGAGTACTCGACGTTGAAGCCCGCCACCAGCTCGTTCTCTGCCTCGGGCAGATCGAAGGGGTGGCGGTTGGTCTCGGCGAGCGTCGAGATGAAGAAGATGACGGCCATCGGAAAAAGCGGCACGACAAACCACAGATTCTTCTGCGCGGCTACGATCGCGCTCAGGTTCAAGGAGCCGGCGCAAATCAGGACGGTGATGATGATGAATCCCATCGCCACCTCGTAGGACACCATCTGCGCCGCCGAACGGAGCGCGCCGAGGAAGGCGTAGCGGGAGTTCGAGGCCCAGCCAGCCATCAGGATGCCGTAAACGCCCAGCGACGAGATCGCGAACAGATAAAGGATGCCGACGTTGATGTCGGCGAGCACGAGTCCCGGGCCGAACGGAATGACCGCCCAGGCGATCAGCGCGAGCACGAAGGTGACGCAAGGCGCGAGGATGAAGACGGCACGGTTCGTGCCCGTCGGGATCACCGTTTCCTTGAAAAAGAGCTTCATCCCATCGGCGATGGGCTGCAACAACCCCCATGGACCCACCACGTTGGGTCCGCGTCGCAGGTGCATGGCCCCAATCACCTTGCGCTCGGCGAGGGTGAGGTAGGCCACGCTCAGCAACAGCGGCGCCACGATCAAGACGATCTTGATGACGATCCAAATCAAAGGCCAAACGTATCCGAACCACAACTCAGCCATGGGTTCCCGTTTTCGTATCAGCCCCCGAGACGAACGTCGCGGTGCATTGGGCCATGGTGGCGGACGCGCGAGAAATCGGATCGGTCATGTAATAATTGGCCACCGGCGAAGCAAACGGGTCGACCCCGGTCTCGGCGTCGCGACCGAACGCGGCCCAGTTCGCGGGCGTCGCTTCGTCGATCCGAGCGAAAACGGGATGGGCCTCTTCGATCGCGGCGCGCAACGACGCCAGTTCGTCGAAGGGAAGCGCGCACCCCAGCGCCGCCGACAGCGCGCGGATGATGGTCCAGTCCTCGCGCGCGTCACCCGGCGGTGAGACCGCGGGCCGGCCGATTTGCGGCCTTCCTTCGGTGTTGACGTAAGTGCCGTGCTTTTCGGTGTAGGCGCCGCCGGGCAGGACCACGTCGGCCCGCATGGCGCCCGCATCACCGTGGTGGCCTTGGTAGATAACGAACGCCTCGCCCAAGCGCCCGGTGTCGATCTCGTCGGCACCGAGCAAATAGACCACTTCGATCTCGCCCTTGCCCGCACCATCGAGAATGGCTTCGGTATCGCGGCCGCCGTCGGCGGGAACGAATCCAAGATCGAGACCGCCGACCCGCGCGGCAGCCATCTGTAGGACGTTGAACCCGTTCCACGCGTGGTCCGGATCGACCAGCCCGCATTGCTCCGCCAGCCTTCTCGCCGCAAAAAGCACCGCGGCGCCGTCGGCGCGCGCGAGCGCGCCCATGCCGAGGATCAGCATCGGTGTCTCGGCCTTGTCGAGGGTGTCGGCGAACGGATGCCGGCCGGCCACGAGCTCGGCCAAGGTCTCGGGTCCCGCGCCCAGGTGCTGGTACGCATACGTCAAGTCCGCGGCCTCGCCGATGAGCCCAATGGGAAATCCGCCCGCGAGGTGGCGCTTGCGCAGGCGCGCGTTGAGGACCGTCGCCTCGCGGCGCGGATTGGTGCCGATCAGAAGGCAGGCGTCGGCGCGTTCGATGCCGGCGATGGTGGTGTTGAACAGGTAACTCGCGCGAACGCCGGCTTCCAGCTTGGCTCCGTCCTGACGGCAGTCGCGGTTCGGCGAGCCCAGCGAGGCCATCAGGCCCTTGAGCGCGAACATGGATTCGGCGTCCGCGGAATCGCCCGCAAGGGCGGCGACGCGGACGCCATCGACACCGCGGAGCCGGTCCGCAATAGCCGCGAACGCCTCGCTCCAGGTGGCGGGATGAAGCTTTCCGTCGCAGCGCACGTAGGGGCGGTCGAGGCGTTGCCGGCGCAGCCCGTCACACGCGAAGCGGGTCTTGTCCGAAATCCACTCCTCGTTGACCTCGTCGTTCGTCCTCGGCAGGACGCGCAGCACCTCGAGCCCGCGGGCGTCGACGCGGATGTTGCTTCCCACGGCGTCCATCACGTCGACCGATTCGGTCTTGCGCAGCTCCCACGAACGCGCGTGAAACGCGTAGGGCGCGCTCGTCAACGCGCCGACCGGGCAAAGATCGATCAGGTTGCCCGAAAGCTCCGAGCTCAACGCCTTGCCCACGTAGGTTCCCACCTCCACGTGCTCACCGCGGCCCGTCGCGCCGAGTTCGGGCACGCCGGCGACCTCGGTGGCAAAACGGATGCACCGCGTGCAGTGGATACACCGCGTCATGAAGGTCTTGATCAGGGGTCCCATGTACTTCTCGGGAACCGCCCGCTTGTTTTCGTGGAAGCGGCTGTGGTCGGGGCCGTAGCCCATGGCCTGATCCTGCAGATCGCACTCGCCGCCCTGGTCGCAGATCGGACAGTCGAGGGGGTGGTTGATGAGCAGAAACTCCATCACCCCCTTGCGCGCCTTTTGGACCTCGGGCGTATCGGTGTGGATCACCATGCCGTCCGCCGCCGGCATCGCGCAACTCGCGATCGGCTTCGGCGAACGCTCCATGGCGACGAGGCACATGCGGCAGTTGCCGGCGATCGACAGGCGCTCGTGGTAACAGAAGCGGGGGATCTCGACGCCCGCTTGTTCGCACGCTTGGAGCACCGTTAAGCCTTGTTCGACTTCGATCTCGCGGCCGTTGACGGTAAGTTTTGGCATGCCCCGGCCTTTATGCCGCCCGCGTCGCCGCGTGCGCTCGGTATTCCTCGATCCGACGCTCGAGTTCGGGTCGGAAGTGGCGGATCAAGCCCTGAACGGGCCAAGCGGCGGCGTCGCCGAGCGCACAGATCGTGTGCCCTTCGATCTGGCGGCTGACCTCATCCAAAAGGTCGATTTCCTCTTCGCTGACGTTTCCAACAACGAACCGCTCCATCATTCGCCACATCCAGCCCGTGCCCTCGCGGCACGGCGTGCACTGCCCGCAGCTCTCGTGCATGTAGAACTTGGACAGCCGGGCGATCGCGCGAACGATATCGGTGGACTTGTCCATCACCATGACCGCCGCCGTCCCGAGACCGGACTTGACCGCCTGAAGGGAATCGAAGTCCATCAGCACTGTGTCGCAGATCGACTTCGGCAAGAGGGGCACCGACGAGCCGCCCGGGATTACCGCGAGCAGGTTGTCCCAGCCGCCGCGGACGCCGCCGGCGTGGGTCTCGATCAGCTCGCGGAGCGGAATGCTCATTTCCTCTTCCACGGTGCACGGATCATTCACGTGGCCGGAGATGCAGAACAGCTTCGTTCCGGTGTTGTTGGGGCGGCCGAGGCTCGCGAACCAGTCGGCGCCGCGTTTGAGGATCGTCGGAACGGCGGCGATGGTCTCAACATTGTTGACGGTGGTCGGGCAGCCATAAAGACCGGCCGCGGCCGGGAACGGCGGCTTCAGGCGCGGCGTACCCTTCTTGCCTTCGAGGCTTTCGAGCAGGCCGGTTTCTTCGCCGCAGATGTACGCGCCGGCGCCCAGATGAACGACAAAATCGAACGCGAAGCCCGAACCGCAGGCATCCGCGCCGATCAAACCGGCTTCGCGCGCCTCGTCGGCGGCTCGCTCAAGGGCCTCGGCCTCGCGCCGGAACTCGCCACGAATATAGCAGTACGCGGTGTTCGCACCCATGGCGGCCCCGGCGAGGAGCGCGCCCTCGATCAGTTTGTGGGGCTCGCTGCGCATGATCTCGCGGTCCTTGCACGTCCCGGGCTCGCCCTCGTCGGCGTTGATCACGAGGTAATGGGGACGTCCGCTCGGCTCCTTCGGCATGAACGACCACTTGAGGCCGGCTCCGAAGCCGGCGCCGCCGCGCCCGCGCAAACCCGAGCTCTTGACCTCTTCGATTATCCATTCGCGGCCCTTGGCGATCAGCTCGCGCGTGCCGTCCCAATCGCCCAGCGCCCGCGCGCCCGTCAACGAGGTGTCCTTGAAGCCGTATAGATTGTTGAAGATGCGATCCGAATCGCCGAGCATCACGCGCCCCCTTTCTCGACGGGGGTCGCGGGCGCCTTCTTGCGACGGGCCTTCGCAGGCTTGTCAGTCAAACTCGTCAGCTTGCCCGCTGGCTCGCAGCCCTTGCGTCCGTTCTGCGGTCCTGGCTCGGGTGTCTTGCCCTCCGTCAGGGCCGTAAGCACGGCCTGGGCGCTGCCCGCGTCCAGGTCCTCGTAATAGTCGTCGCCGATCTGCATCATCGGCGCGTTGACGCAGGCGCCCAGGCACTCCGCCTCGGACAAGGTGAACAACCCGTCGTCGGTGGTCTCGCCCGGTTCGATCCCAAGCACATTTTTGCAGGCCGTGAGCACATCGTCGGACCCGCGCAGCCAGCACGACAGATTGGTGCACACCTGGACGTGGTGCCTGCCCACCGGCGCCAAGTTGAGCATGCTGTAAAAGGTCGCGACTTCGTAGACCTGGATGCGCGGTATCCCGAGCAGCTCGGCGACGTAATCGAGCGCCACACGGGGTAGCCATCCATCGTTTTGCCGCTGCGCCAGATCGAGAATGGGAAGCACGGCGCTGGCCTGGCGGCCTTCAGGAAAGAGCGAGATCATGGCCTGGGCCTTTTCCCGGTTCTCGTCCGAAAGCACGAAGGCTTGGGGCTGATCGGCGGCATCGCCCATGCGTACCTCGTCGCTCATCGGTCGATCTCGCCAAAAACGATGTCGAGCGAGCCGATGTTGGCGACGATGTCGGCGAGCATGTGCCCCTTGGTCAGCAAGTCGAGCGCCTGGAGATGGGCGAATCCGGGGGCGCGAATCTTGCACCGGTAGGGCCGGTTGGTGCCGTCGGCCACCAGATAGACGCCGAACTCGCCCTTCGGCGCCTCGACCGCGGTGTAGGTCTCGCCCTCAGGCACGTTGTAGCCCTCTGTGTAGAGCTTGAAGTGATGGATCAACGCCTCCATCGAACGTTTCATATCGGCGCGCTTAGGCGGCGCGACCTTTCCGTCGATCGTCTTCACCGGACCTGCGGGCATCATCTCGATTGCCTGGCGCATGATCTTCACGCTTTCGCGCATTTCCGCGATGCGCACCAAATAGCGTTCGTAACAATCGCCGTGCTTGCCGATGGGAATCTCGAACGCGTAATTCTCGTAGCCGTCGTACGGCTGCGCCCTGCGCAGGTCCCACGGCACGCCGGCAGCGCGCAGGTTGGGACCCGAGAATCCCCAGTCGAACGCCTGCTCGACACTTATCGCGCCGATGTCGACGGTGCGCTGCTTGAAGATCCGGTTCTCGGTCAAAAGGCTCTCGATGTCGTCGATGCACTGGGGAAAGATATCGCACCACGCCTCGATGTCGTCGGTCAGCCCGTCCGGGAGGTCGAAGGCGACCCCGCCCGGCCGGAAGTAGCCCATGTGCAAGCGCGCGCCGCTCGCGCGTTCGCAGAATTCCATCAACAGCTCGCGGTGCTCGAAGCTCCACAACACCGGCGTCATTGCGCCCACGTCCATGGCGAACGTGGTGACGTTGAAAATGTGGTTCAGAATCCGCCCGATCTCGGCGTACAGCACCCGAATCGCCTGGCCGCGCGGCGGCACCTCGATCCCGAGAAGCTTCTCGGTCGCCAGCGCAAACGCATGCTCTTGGTTCTGTGGCGCAACATAGTCGAGGCGATCGAAGTACGGCACCGCTTGCAGATAGCTCTTGTACTCGATCAGCTTCTCGGTGCCGCGATGCAAGAGCCCGATGTGGGGATCGGCCCGTTCGATCACCTCGCCGTCCATCTCGAGCACGAGCCGCAACACCCCGTGGGCGGAGGGATGTTGGGGTCCGAAATTCATGGTGAAGTTCTTGATCTGGGTTTCGGCCATCACGCGTCGTCGCCGTTTGCCGGCTCCGCCTTCTCGTCGCCGGGAAGCACTCGCTGTACGCCTTCCCAGGGGCTCAGGAAATCGAAGCGCCGGTATTCCTGGGCGAGCTTGACGGGTTCGTAGACGACCCGCTTCTGCTCGTCGTCGTATCGCATCTCCACATAGCCGGTCAGCGGAAAGTCCTTGCGCAAGGGATGCCCGTCGAACCCGTAATCGGTCATGATGCGGCGGAGATCGGGGTGGTCCGAGAAATGGATACCCATAAGGTCCCAGACCTCGCGCTCCCACCAGTTGGCGGCGCTGAAGACGCCGACGACCGAGGGAACGGGAGTCTCTTCGTCGGTTTCCAGCTTGATCCGGATGCGACGGTTGTGGGTCAGGCTGAGTAGGTTGTACACCACGTCGAAGCGACGGCTGCGCGCCGGGTGATCGACGCCGCAAACGTCCATCAGCTGCTTGAACTGACAATTCACGTCGTCGCGCAGATGCATGAGCACGCTGACGATCGCTTCGCGTTCCACGCACGCGCGCAGCTCGTCCAGGGGCGCCGACCAACGCAAGACCTCACGGGGAAACACGGTGGCAATGTGTTCGCCGAGTTCTCGCAGGGCCGGATCCATGGGTACCTGGGTGCTTTGTCGTGGAACCGTTGGGTGCGCCTCAGCGCCACAGTGTGCCGGTGCGCCGGATCTTTTTCTGTAGCTGAAGAATTCCGTAAATCAACGCTTCGGCGGTCGGCGGGCAACCCGGAACGTAGACGTCCACCGGAACGATTCGGTCGCACCCGCGCACGACCGAGTACGAATAGTGGTAGTACCCGCCGCCGTTGGCGCACGACCCCATCGAGATGACGTAACGCGGTTCCGCCATCTGGTCGTAGACCTTGCGGAACGCGGGTGCCATCTTGTTCGTCAACGTGCCGGCGACGATGATGACGTCCGATTGCCGTGGGCTTCCGCGCGGAACGACACCGAAGCGATCGAGGTCGTAGCGGCTCACGTAGGCGTGAATCATCTCGACCGCGCAGCACGCGAGCCCGAAGGTCATGGGCCAAAGCGAGCCGGTGCGGGCCCAATTCACGATCTTGTCCAGCTGGGCGACGACAAAGCCCTTGTCGGCAAGCTCCTCCGTCAGGCTTTCGACAAAGGCGTCCTGATCGGGTCCGGGGATTACGGATGTGGCGTCGGGCACCCGCGCGGGGATCAATCCCATTCCAACGCCCCCTTCCGCCACTCATAGATGAAGCCGACCGTCAGGATCGTGAGAAAGACCATCATCGACCAGAAGCCGAACGCGCCGATCTTGCCCAGCACCACGGCCCAAGGGAACAGGAACGCGACTTCGAGATCGAAGATGATGAAGAGAATCGCCACCAGATAGAAACGAACGTCGAACTTGTGACGCGCGTCGGAGAAGGGATCGAACCCGCATTCATAGGCCGAGTTCTTTGCCGTATCGGGGTGCTGGCGAACGATGATGTACGAGGCGGCGACGATGGCACCCGACAGTCCCATTGCGATCGCCAGGAACACCAGGATCGGCAGATACTCGACAAGAAGCGGGTTCATGAAGACGTTCCGCTGGGCGCGCGCCGCCCGAATTCCGTACGATGATGGCGGGAGTGACGGGACTCGAACCCGCGACCTCCGGCGTGACAGGCCGGCACTCTAACCAGCTGAGCTACACCCCCGATTCCGTCGGCCGATCGGCCGGGACCGGTTGCGCTTCATGTAAATCACCACCCCCGCCAAGTCAAGCGAACCCGGGGGCCGAGCGGTCCTTAAATTCGCGCTGGTCGGGGCTCACGGATAGTCAATTTCGACGCAAGCAGGCGTCGTCAATGCTCCGCGCTCGCGCCCGGCCCGAACGGGCACATGGTGGGCGATGACGGATTCGAACCGCCGACTTCTACGGTGTAAACGTAGCGCTCTACCAGCTGAGCTAATCGCCCACAGAACAGTCTCCGGCGATCGAAGCTCCATCGCCACCGGGCGCGCATAATATTCGGCCGCCGGCCCCCCGGCGGCCGAACGAGGCGATTTCGTGGCGCAAACCGCGCCTTAGTTGACCGTACCCTTCAATTGTTTTCCGGCCTTGAACTTCGGTTGATTGGAGGCCGGTATGCTGATCCGTTCGCCGGTACGCGGGTTGCGCCCCATACTGGCCGCCCGGCGCGCTACGCTAAAGGTGCCAAACCCCACCAAACGAACTTCTTCGCCGTTCTTCAATGCACGGCTGATGGAGTCGAATACGCCATTTACGGCCCGTCCGGCGTCCGCTTTCGACAGACCCGAATCGCCCGCAACGGTGGTAATGAGATCGTTTTTATTCAACGTTGAACCCCCTCTTTCTGTGCAACTGGACTTTGGCGGAATTCTGCCGCGAGCCTGCGGATACGCGCGCTCGCGCCGTGAGTGTAGATCGGTCCCGACGCGCCCGTCAATTGGAGATGGTCAGTTTTCCGCAGGATTCTCGCCCATTCCGTGACCCCGACACCTCGGCGCTCGCATGGCGTAAGGCCGCGCGGCGGCGCGAGGGAGCCGCGTCGCGACACATTTCCGGGCGATGGGACGGGTTGGAGCGGCGGTTAGTGGGTGATGACGTCGCCGACATCATCGTCGGACTGCGCCGGCGAGATCGCGGCCGCCTCCACGTCCTCGTCCCACTCGATGGGTTCGGGCACCGACACCAGCGCCGCCTTCAACACCGCGTCCACCGTGCCGACGGCGATGATT
Organism: Rhodospirillales bacterium; assembly: GCA_030754475.1. GTDB lineage: Bacteria > Pseudomonadota > Alphaproteobacteria > Rhodospirillales > JASLLV01 > JASLLV01. The sequence continues at coordinate 3,408 of JASMAE010000263.1, read as the reverse complement.
TCGAGACCGCGCTTCACATTGTCCGGAATCTCGGCCAGGTCCTTGGCGTTGTCGGCGGGAATGAGCACGCGCGTCAGCCCGCCGCGGAGCGCCGCCAACAGCTTCTCCTTCAAGCCCCCGATCGGCAGCACACGCCCGCGAAGGGTGATCTCGCCGGTCATGGCAACATCCTTGCGGACCGCAATGCCGGTCAGCGCCGAGACGATGGACGTCGCCATCGCCACGCCGGCCGACGGCCCGTCCTTCGGTGTGGCCCCCTCGGGTACATGGACGTGGATGTCCTTTATCGAAAACACGGTCGGCTTGATCCCGAACTGGACCGCGCGCGACTGCACGTAGGATTTCGCCGCTTGAACCGATTCCTGCATCACCTCGCCAAGCTTGCCCGTAACGGTCGTCCGGCCCTTGCCGGGAACCACGACCGCCTCGATCGACAGCAACTCGCCCCCCACTTCTGTCCAGGCGAGACCCGTGGTCACACCGACCAGGTCCTCGAGTTCAGCCTCGCCGTAGCGGAAGCGGCGCACGCCCGCGAACTTGGCGAGGTTGCGGGCGGTGACGTGGATGCGATCGGCCTTTCCCATCAGGATGTCTTTGGTCGCCTTCCGCGTGAGACTGGCGAGCTCGCGCTCGAGGTTTCGCACGCCGGCTTCTCGGGTGTAGTAGCGGATGATGTCGCGAATCGCGGAATCCGAGATCGCCCACTCGCCCTTCTTCAAGCCGTGGTTCTTCGTCTGCTTGTCGATTAGGTGACGCTTGGCGATCTCGACCTTTTCGTCCTCCGTGTAACCGGAGATGCGGATGACTTCCATCCGGTCCAGCAGCGCCGGCACCATGTTCAGCGTGTTGGCCGTGGTCACGAACAAGACGTCCGAAAGATCGTAGTCCACCTCCAGGTAGTGGTCGTTGAAGGAGTTGTTCTGTTCGGGATCGAGGACCTCCAGAAGCGCCGATGCCGGGTCGCCGCGCCAGTCGTGTCCCAGCTTGTCGACCTCGTCCAGCAGGAACAACGGGTTCGACGCTTTCGCCTTTTTCATCCCCTGGATGACCTTGCCCGGCATGGATCCGATATAGGTGCGGCGGTGGCCGCGGATCTCTGCCTCGTCGCGGACCCCGCCCAAGGACATGCGCACGAAGTTGCGCCCCGTTGCCCGCGCGATGGATCGCCCGAGCGACGTCTTGCCGACACCCGGCGGCCCGACCAGGCAGAGGATGGGCCCGCCGACCTTCTTGGTACGATGCTGGACCGCGAGGTACTCGAGGATCCGCTCCTTGACTTTCTCGAGCGCGTAGTGGTCGGCGTCGAGGATTTCCAGCGCCCCTTGGATGTCTTTCTTGATCCGGGTGCGCTTCTTCCACGGGATGCTGAGGATCCAGTCGAGGTAATTGCGGACCACTGTGGCCTCGGCGGACATGGGGCTCATGCCGCGCAACTTCTTGACCTCGGCCAGGACCTTCTCGCGCGCCTCCTTGCTCAGTTTCGTCTTTGCGATTTGGTCCTCGAATTCACCCGCTTCGTCGCGGCCCTCCTCGTTTTCGCCCAGTTCCTTCTGGATTGCCTTGAGCTGCTCGTTCAGATAGTACTCGCGCTGAGTTTTTTCCATTTGCCGCTTCACGCGGCTCCGGATCTTCTTCTCCACCTGAAGGACGCCTATCTCCGCCTCCATCGAGCCGTAGATCCGCTCGAGGCGCTCGGAGATCTTGTGCATCTCCAGGAGTTCTTGCTTCTCCGGGATCTTGAGCGACAGGTGCGAGGCCACCGTATCGGCGAGCTTGCCCGCGTCCTCGATCTGGTTGATCGAGACCAGCACCTCGGGCGGAATCTTCTTGTTGAGCTTGATGTAGTGTTCGAACTGGGCGATCACCGAACGCCCCAAGGCCTCGAGTTCGCTTTTCTCGCCGTCGTCGTCATCGACGACCACCACCGCCGCCTCGAAGAAGCGCGGGTTGTCGACGAATTTCGCGATCCGCGCCCGGCGCCCGCCTTCCACCAGCACCTTGACCGTGCCGTCGGGAAGCTTGAGGAGCTGCAGGACGGTCGAGATCGTACCCACGGTATAGAGATCGTCGGTCCCGGGGTCGTCCTGGGAAGCGGTCTTCTGGGCGACCAGGAGGATCTGCTTGTCCGCCTTCATCACGTCCTCGAGCGCGAACACGGACTTCTCGCGTCCGACGAACAGCGGCACGATCATGTGCGGGAAAACGACGATGTCGCGAAGGGGAAGGACGGGATAGGCTTCACCACTGGTCGTCACAAGCCCTATTCCTTTCGTTGTGGTCGCGTTCCGCCCGCCGTCCTCGCGGGGCGGCGAACCATCGTCGACTTTTCACCCCATAAGATGGCCCCCCTCGCGCCGACGCGCAAGGAGTCCGGCATCACGCGCTCGTGCCGACGTCCTCGCGGCGATCCGCATAGATGTAGAGGGGCTCGGACCGCCCTTCGGCGACCTCGCGGTTGACCACGATCTCTTCGACACCTTCGAGCCCGGGAAGCTCGTACATGGCGTCGAGGAGGATGTTCTCCATGATCGAACGGAGACCGCGCGCGCCCGTCCCGCGATCGATCGCCTTCACAGCAATCATCTCGAGCGCGCTTTCGGAAAACGTCAGACGCACGTCTTCCATTTCGAACAAGCGTTCGTATTGCTTGACCAGGGCGTTGCGGGGCACCGTGAGAATCTCGAGCAGGGCCGCTTTGTCGAGATCTTGCAGCGTGGCGATGACCGGCAGACGGCCGACGAATTCGGGGATCAGGCCGAACTTGAGAAGGTCCTCGGGCTCCACGTCGCGAAGAATATCGCCGGTCTTGCGCTCGTCCGCGGCGCGGACGTCGGCGCCGAATCCAATCGACGCGCCGCGGCCGCGCGCCGCGATGATCTTCTCGAGCCCGGAGAACGCGCCGCCGCAGATGAACAGGATGTTGGTGGTGTCGACCTGCAGGAACTCCTGTTGCGGGTGCTTGCGACCGCCTTGCGGCGGCACGCTGGCCACCGTCCCCTCCATGATCTTCAAGAGCGCCTGCTGGACCCCCTCGCCCGAGACGTCGCGGGTGATCGAGGGGTTGTCGGATTTGCGCGATATCTTGTCGACCTCGTCGATGTAGACGATGCCGCGCTGCGCCCTCTCGACGTTGTAGTCGGCGGACTGAAGCAGCTTGAGGATGATGTTCTCGACGTCTTCGCCGACGTAGCCCGCCTCGGTCAAGGTTGTCGCGTCGGCCATCGTGAACGGGACGTCGAGGATGCGCGCCAGCGTCTGCGCGAGCAGGGTCTTGCCGCAGCCCGTTGGACCGACCAGCAGGATGTTGGACTTGGCCAGCTCCACGTCGTCGTTCTTGGTGCCGTGGCCCAGGCGCTTGTAGTGATTGTGCACAGCCACCGAGAGCACGCGCTTGGCGTGTTCCTGCCC
>JASMAE010000262.1 GCA_030754475.1 Rhodospirillales bacterium | reverse complement strand
TGGCGCCCCTCTTCTTGGCGTGATCGAGCTCTTCAAGCACCACGACGCCGGCCCCCTCGCTAATGACGAAACCGTCGCGGTCGCGATCCCATGGTCGCGACGCCTTTTCGGGCGTGTCGTTGAACCGGGTCGAGAGCGCGCGCGCCTGCGAAAAGCCCGCGATCCCTACCCGGCAGACGGCGGCTTCCGCACCGCCCGCAATCATCACGTCCGCGTCGTCCCACATGATGATGCGCGCGGCATCGCCGATCGCGTGCGCGCCCGTGGAACACGCGGTCACCACCGAATGATTCGGTCCCCTGAACCCGTACATGATCGACACGTGCCCCGAGATCATGTTTATCAGGCTCGCGGGGATGAAAAACGGGCTGAGCCGGCGCACGTTCCCATTTTCTACGAGGAGGGCCCCCCTCGCAATTTCCGGCAGCCCGCCGATCCCGGATCCGACCGAAACGCCGGTCCGGCACAGCGATTCTTCGTCCGACGGCTGCCATTCCGAGTCCGCGATGGCCTGCCTCGCTGCGGCCAAGCCCAGGACGATGAACGAATCCATGCGCCGGCGATCCTTTGCCGGCACCCATTCGTCGACGTCAAACTTCCCTTCGGCGGATGAACCGAGCTGCACCTGGCCCGCGATCTTCGATGGCAAGTCGGAAACGTCGAACGATTGAATGGCGGAAATGCCGGATTCGGCGTTCGTAAGACGGTCCCAGTTGACTCCGACCCCGCACCCCAGCGGAGTCACAAGCCCGATACCGGTCACCACTACGCGTCGCATGATGCTTCGCCGTCCGCACCGGGCGTCCCAGTGGTGCCCGGCGGCTGGGCGCGAAACGCGCCCCGCCGAGGGTGGCCTACGTGCTTTGGGATCCGATGTAGTCGATGGCGTCTTTGATCGTCAGGATCTTTTCCGCCGCATCGTCGGGAATTTCGCAGCTGAACTCCTCTTCGAACGCCATGACGAGTTCCACCGTGTCTAAGCTATCGGCGCCCAAGTCGTCGATGAAACTCGCGGTCTCGGTCACCTTTGATTCCTCGACGCCAAGATGTTCGATGACAATCTTTTTCACCCGTTCGGCGACATCATCCATTCCGAAATTCCTTGCCTCTTCGAACGTTGACTACAGCGGTTTTTCGCATTTCTGCCCCGCCTCCGGGGTTAGGTCCCGAGAATCGAAAGCAGCGGTTTCCTAACACAGTTTCATTTTGTTGGCCAGCGCCCGCGCGGCCCGTCACACCATCGCCATTCCGCCATTGACGTGCACCGTTTGTCCGGTGATGTAGGCGGCCTCGTCGCTCGCCAGAAATGCCACGCACGCGGCGACGTCGGCGGACGTTCCGACCCGGCCCATGGGCACCGCGGCGAGAAGACGCGCGCGCTGATCGTCGGTCAAGTCCGCCGTCATGGCTGTCTCTATGTAACCCGGCGCCACGCAATTGACCGTGATCCCCCGGCTCGCAACCTCGTGGGCGAGGGATTTGGTCATGCCGATCAGGCCCGCCTTGGCGGCGGCGTAATTCGATTGACCCGCGTTGCCGGTGATGCCGACGACGGACGTGATCGTAATGACGCGGCCCGTGCGCCGCTTCATCATGGGGCGCAGGCAAGCGCGCGTAAGGCGAAAAGCGGCCGTGAGGTTGAGATCAATGACCTGCTGCCAATCCTCATCCTTCATCCGGACCGCCAGATTGTCGCGCGTCCGGCCGGCACTGTTGACCAGGATGTCGACCGCGCCCAAGGCCGATTCGGCGTCCCTTGCAAGCGCCTCGATTGCGCTCGCTTCGCTCAGATCGCACGTCGCGACGTGCGTGCGCTCGCCAAGCTCGGCGGCGAGCGCGTCCAGCGCCGCCGCCCGCGTTCCCGAGATCGCGACGCTGGCTCCCAAGCGATGCAGCGCGCGGGCGATCGCGCTTCCGATCCCCCCCGAAGCGCCAGTGACCAACGCCGCTTTGCCGTTTAGATCGAACATGCCGAACCTGCTATTCGCCGTGACACCCGACCGATTCGCTCACAGGGCCTCGAGGAACGCCTCGACCTCGCTCGGCGTTCCAAGGCGCGTCGCCTCGAGTTCCGAATCGATTCGTCGGGCAAGCCCACTCAACACCTTGCCGGTCCCCACTTCGACGATACTATCGATGCCTTGATCGCACATGAACCGCACGCTCTCGCGCCAGCGAACCATGGCGGTCACCTGTTCCACCAGAAGCCCGCGTATCTCGTCGACGTCGCGCGCGGCGCGGGCCGACACGTTCGAGACCAGCGGAACATCGGGTTCCTCGATATTCGCGCCCGCCAGCGCCGCTTTCATGACTTCGGCTGCGGGCGCCATGAGAGCACAGTGAAAAGGCGCGCTCACCGGAAGCGCGACGCATTTCGCGCCCCGCGGTCCGGCAATCGCGGCCGCTCGCTCGACGGCGGCGTGATCCCCGCTGATGACGAGTTGCTCGGGTGAGTTGTCGTTGGCGACGGTGCAAATCGCGCCGTTTGCCGCCTCGGCAGCGACGACGCGCACTTCGTCGAGCCCAAGGCCGAGCAACACGACCATCGCCCCCGAACCCGACGGCGCGGCCTCCTGCATGGCGCGGCCACGCGTCTTCAAAAGCGTCGCTGCTTCGGCAACGGAAAGACCGTTTGCAGCGGCAAGCGCCGAGTATTCGCCGAGCGAGTGGCCGGCGACGAATGCGCAGTGATCGGCGAGGCGGATGCCGCCCGCGAATTGCAGCGCCTTCACAGCGGCGAGGCTAGTCGCCATCAAAGCTGGCTGGGCGTTCTCGGTGAGCGTCAATTCCTCGAACGGCCCTTCGAAAATCAGGCGCGAGAGATCCTGGCCCAAAGCCTCGTCGACCTCTTCGAACACGTCGCGCGCCGCCCCATAGGCGTCGAAAAGCTCCTTGCCCATGCCGACTTTTTGAGAACCCTGGCCCGGGAATACAAACGCTCGCCGCATGTGATGACCGCGCCCCAACCGGTGAAGATTTCGGCGCGAGCC
>JASMAE010000261.1 GCA_030754475.1 Rhodospirillales bacterium | reverse complement strand
TTCATGGCAAGATGATAGACCCGTAACGGGATGGCCTCAACGGCGCCGCTACTGAAAGCACCCAGAAGCCGCCTACTTCCGGTGTTTCTCCGTCCACTCTCACGCCGGACGCTGGGCCTCGGCTATCTCGGAGGGGGTCATATGGCCGGCGACCGTATCGCGGACAGCCAATGCCTTCTCGTCTCCCCGAGCCGCCGACAAGTCGAACCACATGTGGGCAGCAACGTAATCTTGCGGCACGCCCTGGCCGTTGGCGTACATGGAGCCGAGGACAAACTGGGCACCGGCGTGACCTTGCTCGGCAGCCATGCGGTACCACTTGGCGGCTTCGGCATAGTCTTGCGGGACATCCTGGCCCACGATGTACATTAAGCCGAGGTTGAACTGCGCTTCAGCGTCACCGTGCTCTGCAAGTGGTTGCCACTCACGAAGTGCCGTGGCGTCGTCGCCACGGTCGCATGCCCGACGGCGAGGACGAGGAACACGGACAGGACTGCGGTAAGCCACCTCATGAGGTGATCCTACACTCTTGTCGTTCAGAAAAGCACCGGCGGCACCACGGGGATCGCCGATTCGAAATGCCGATCAACGACAAGGCGCGACTTTAAAAAACCGCGCCAACCCTTTGAAATCAATGGTCGGAGCGGGCGGATTCGAACCGCCGACCCCTTGACCCCCAGTCAAGTGCGCTACCTGGCTGCGCCACGCTCCGCCATGTGGGATGGGAGTTTACGCGGGCTTCTTGCGGCCCGCAACGGGACGCGCCGTTTTGCGTGCCGCGCTCCGCAATATGGCCCGCAACGCCTCGAGTTCTTCGAGCAGGGCCGCAAGCTCCGCGCGCTGCGCGGTCTCGAGCCCCTTCTCCTCGGTCTTCGCCGCATCTGCGGCGCGTGCCCCATCGGCCGCGAACGCGCGCGCGCCGTTTCCACGCAAGAGCTTCTGAACACCGCGAATCGTATAGCCGTCGTCGTAAAGCAGCTCGCGGATCCGGCGCAACAGCACCATGTCCTCGGGCCGGTAGTAGCGCCGTCCGCCGCCCCTTTTTAAGGGCTTGATTTGGGTGAACTTCGTCTCCCAGAACCGGAGCACGTGCTGGGGAAGGTCCAGCTCGCGCGCGACCTCGCTGATGGTGCGGAACGCGGCGTCCGACTTGCCGTCCGTCCTGGGCGCCGGTTTGGGTGTTTGCGTCTCGACCGTCATCGTGAGCGCGCCGCGATCACTGAACGTCGTTGATCCGCTTCTTCAAGACCTGGGACGGCCGGAACACGAGGACCCTGCGCGGAAGGATGGGCACCTCTTCTCCCGTTTTCGGATTGCGGCCGATGCGCCGACCCTTCCGGCGCACGGAAAAGCTGCCGAAGGACGAGACTTTCACCGTCTCGTCGCGCGCGAGGGAATTCGCGATCTGACGGAGAACCGCCTCGAGCAGATCCGCCGACTCGTTGCGCGAAAGCCCCACCTCCTGATACATGGCCTCGGAAAGCTGTGCGCGCGTGATCGTCCTGCCGGCCATGGTCGTGCCTTGAATTCTTGAGCAGAATCAGACCGTAGCGCCGCCGAAGATTTCCGTCAATGTCAAAGGGTCCCCGGAAACAAAGTGAAAGGGACGTTGGAAAATCGCCAACCGATCCGGCCGTCTCGTGCTTACGCCTAGTGCCAGCGCCTACCAGCGGGCCAGACCGGCGCCCCAAGTCATGCCGCCGCCCATCGCCTCCATCAGCAGGACTTGGCCCGGCTGGATGCGCCCATCGCGGACCCCTTCGTCCAGGGCCAGGGGAATCGAAGCGGCTGAGGTGTTGGCATGACGCTCGATGGTGATGATGACCCTGTCTTCGTCGAGGCCGAGCTTGCGAATGGTTCCTTCGATGATCCGCCTGTTCGCCTGGTGGGGGACCACCCAATCGATGTCGGCGGGCGTCATTCCGTTGGCGGCGAGCGCTTCTTCCAGAACGCTGGCAAGATTGGCGACGGCGTGGCGGAAAACCTCGCGGCCCGACATCTTCAGCGTCCCCACCGTTCCCGTGGACGACGGCCCGCCGTCCGTCTGCAGCAGGTTCCCGATTCGGCCGTCGGCGTGGAGGTGAGTGGACAGGATCCCCCGCGGAAGGTTCTCTCGCCCGCCCGAACCCGAAGGGGCGTGGTGGTTGCTGGACTTCAGCACCACGGCGCCGGCGCCGTCGCCGAACAAAACGCAGGTACTACGGTCCTCCCAGTCGAGCAGGCGCGACATGGTCTCGGCGCCGATCACGACCGCCGTATCGACTTGGCCGAGCCGGATGAAGCTGTCGGCGACGGCAAGCGCGTAGATGAACCCCGTACAGACCGCCTGCAGGTCGAAGGCGGGGCCGCCTTCCGCGCCCAACATGGCCTGAACCCGGGTTGCGGTGGCGGGAAAGGTCTTGTCGGGCGTCGTCGTGGCGACGAGGATCAAGTCGACCTCGCAGGCACGGATACCGGCGGCACGAAGCGCGCTGTCTGCGGCGTTGAACGCGAGATCCGACGTCAGTTCGCCTTCGGCCGCTATGTGGCGCTGGCGGATTCCGGTCCGTGCCGCGATCCATTCGTCCGAGGTATCCAGGAACGTGGCGATCTCGTCGTTGGTCATGACCCGTTCGGGAAGATACGAGCCGCAGCCGACGATCTGCGAACGAACGTTCATGAAGCGGCGGCCGACGCCGGTTCGGTTTGGAACGCGATCAGTCGCTCTAGATCCTCTTTGATTCTCTCGTTGAAGTCCCGCCGGATCAGGTCGATGGCGACGTCGATGGCGTTGGCGAATCCGATTTCGTCGGTGCCGCCGTGGCTCTTGATGCAGATTCCGTTCAGGCCGACGAACGGCGCCCCGTTGTAGCGCCGCGGGTCCACCCGCATGCGCAATTCGGTGAGCGCCGGCCGCGCCAACAAGGCGCCAAGGTGCGTCAGCGGCGATTTCGTAAGCGCCTCGCGCAGGAAAACGCCGAACATCCGTGCCGTCCCCTCGGCCGTCTTCAAGGCGATGTTGCCGGTGAACCCGTCGGTTACGACCACGTCAACGGTTCCGGCGCCAATGTCGTCGCCCTCGACGAAACCCGAGAACTTGATGGGCAATGGGCTCGCCTGAAGGATTTCGCTCGCCTTGCGGACCGCTTCGTTGCCCTTGGCGCCCTCGGCGCCCACGTTGAGGATGCCGATCGTCGGCTGCTTGAGCCCGAGGACGTGGCGCGCGAACACCTCGCCCATTACCGCAAACTGGACCAGATTGTCGGCGTCGCATTCGACGTTGGCGCCGAGATCGAGCATGACGGTTTCGCCGCGCTCGGTCGGGAAATAGGTTGAGATGGCCGGGCGGTCGATTCCGGGAAGCGTCTTGAGCACGAACTTCGCTATTGCCAGGAGCGCGCCGGTGTTGCCGGCGGAAACGACGCCCGCCGCGCGTTTGTCGGCGACCGCGTCGATGGCGAACCGCATGCTCGACTTGCGGCCGGCGCGCAAGGCGGCCGACGGCTTGGCGTCGTTGCGGATCGCGTCGGCCGCGTGATGGACTTGGCAGACCCGCTGCACCGCTGGACCGGCCTGTTCGAGCAAGGGCGAAAGCCGGCTGTCGTCGCCGAACACGAGGAAGTGGACCTCGGGGTGGCGCTCGTGGGCGAGCGCGATTCCCTTGACGACCATCTGCGGCGCACCGTCGCCGCCCATGGCGTCGATTGAAAGGGTCAGGCGTTCGGAGGACACAAGACCCGGGGGCCAGTCCGACATCGAGCCGTTGTCAGGCAGCGTCGCTCGACGGGACGACTTCGCGACCGTGGTACGTGCCGCAATTCGCGCAAACGTGGTGCGGGCGCTTCAATTCGCCGCATTTGGCGCACTCTACGTACGCTTCGGAAACAAGCGCGTCGTGGGCGCGCCGGTTGTTGCGCCGCGATTTCGAAATCTTTTTCTTGGGTACCGCCATGCGTCAAGACCTTCCCTCTGCCCCCCGCTCGATCCTCGCAAAACCTTTAAACAACATTCCGTGCCGGAGCAAGCCGCGAGCGCGACACTTAATCGGCGCGCTTGAGCCGGCCGAGGACCGAGAACGGACCCTTGGGGCCGGCGCCCATGTCGGTGTCTTCGCCCGTTTCCGCCGGCGTTTCGATCGCTAATCCCTTGAAATCCGACCCCGCCGCCTTGGGATAGGGATCCAATTCGAGCGCGAGTTGCTCGGTCACCACCTCGCCGAGATCGACGGTCCCGTTAACAAGAGGGTCCGGCGGTTCCTCTTCGTCGATGGTGATCCATTGTTCGGGCCCCTCCTCGATCCGCTCGGCTTCGGCGAACACGCGCTCGAACGACGTTTCGATATGCGCCGGCACGGGCTCGAGGGTTCTGACGCAGGTCTGAACCACGTCGGCGCGGAACGTGCCACCGAGCGCCACCGCGCCTTGATTCGCGGGCGTGAGAACGAGGCGCGCGCTGAGGCTCGAAAGATCCAAAAGCCCCAGGCGACAGGCGAGCGCGGCGCACTCATGCGCATCCGCCGCGATGTCGACCCTGCGTTTCCGGCCGTCGAGCCCGGAAACTAAAACCGGACGCGAGAATTCCAGCTTTGCCGTCGTCATGGGGATTCTTCCTTGCCCGCAAACGGCGGCCGTCCAAAGCTCACGTCGCCGCCCAACAACGGGTCCAGGGGCTGTCGTTCCAAAGCGTCCGCCTCGCGCCGAACGTAACCGGCCATGGCCTCGACGGCGCCCGTTTCGACGCCCGCACCGCGATAGAGATTGCGCGCCAGTGCGTCCGCCAACACGCCCGCGCCGGCGACAAGTCCCTCATCATAGGCCGAGACCCGTCCGTAAAACAGTTTCGCCATTTCTTTCACCGTCCTGCCGACGCTCAGATCGCCGACGCCCATGGCGCGGAGATTTTGGTCCATGTCGGCGAAAAACACATCGAAAAGGGACTGCGCGAGCCGCGCGCTCTGCGCCCGATCGCGCTTGAGGCGACGCAGGACCAAATAGGCGTGGAGCGCGATCATGTCGAACCGCCCATCGGCCGAATCGGCGACGCCCAAGCGTGTGTAAAAGGCCGGCTCGCGGGCCTGGGCGACAATCCGGACGTAAAGCCGCCGCGCCGTGTCGGTGTCGCGCTTACGCCAAAACATGCCTAAATGCGCCTCGCCCGCCATCGCTTGGCGGAATTGGTGCGCAGGTGCGGAAGATTGACAATCGCCGCGGCCCGGTGCCATGGTTCGCGAGCGCGGCCCGGGCTCGAACGCCGAACAACGAAAGCGAACCGAAAGATCGTGCCTGGGGGCGACACGCGCCGGATGTGGCTCATTTTACGATGCTGAGATCGGTTCATCGAACGCGAACGTTGATCCTGGTCGCCGTCCTTACCGCGACAGTGGCCTCGGCGGCGTGCACGGCGCGCGTCGACACGCGCGGAAATCTTCCCGATCCCGATCTCGTGGCCCAGATTACGGTGGGCAAGCACGACCGAAACGCGGTGATCGAAACCCTGGGCTCGCCGTCCACCACCGCCGTCTTCGACGATGAGGTCTGGTACTATATCAGCCAGCGAACCGAGACCCTGGCGTTTCTCGCGCCAAAAGTTATCGAGCGTCAGGTGCTCATCGTCCATTTCGACCGGGCTGGAATCGTCACCGCCATCGAAACGCACGACCTGGACGACGCCCGGACCATCGAACGTGTCGAACGCACGACCCCGACGGCGGGGAACGAGCTGACGTTCATCGACCAGCTCGTCGGTAACTTCGGGCGATTCAACAAGTAGGGCTCGCCCCGATTCGCGCGCGGGCCGCCGATCGCCGCTAGGCGATGATGGCGAGCATCAAAATCGCCACGATGTTGATGATCTTGATCATCGGGTTAATGGCCGGCCCGGCGGTGTCCTTGTACGGATCGCCGACGGTATCTCCGGTCACGGCGGCGTGGTGCGCGTCCGATCCCTTGCCGCCGTAGTTGCCGTCCTCGATGTATTTCTTGGCGTTGTCCCAGGCGCCGCCGCCCGACGTCATCGAGATGGCGACGAAGATGCCGGTCACGATCGAGCCTAACAGCATGGCGCCGAGGGCGGAAAACGCCGCCGCCTGATCGGCGATCAGGACGACGACTCCGTACATCACCGCGGGCGCGAGCACCGGCAGCAGAGAGGGGATGATCATCTCCTTGATCGCGGTCTTGGTTAGCATGTCCACGCAGGTGCCGTATTCGGGTTTGCCGGTTCCTTCCATGATGCCGGGGATCTCCTTGAACTGGCGTCGCACCTCGGTCACGACCTGTCCGCTCGCCCGGCCCACCGCCAACATGGCTATCGAGGCGAAGAGATAGGGCAACATCCCGCCGATGAACAACCCGACCACGACGAACGGATCCTGGAGTCGGAACGTCACCTCGACGTCCGGGAAGTAGTGGCCCAGTTCCTCGGTGTAGGCGGCGAACAGCACCAGCGCCGCCAGGCCCGCCGAGCCGATGGCGTAGCCCTTGGTTACGGCCTTGGTCGTGTTTCCGACCGCGTCAAGGATGTCGGTCACCTTGCGTACGTCTTCGGGCATGTTCGACATCTCGGCGATTCCGCCGGCGTTGTCGGTGACCGGCCCGTAGGCGTCGAGCGCCACGACCAAACCGGCAAGCGCGAGCATCGTCGTCGCGGCGATGGCCAGGCCGTAGAGACCGGCGCTGAGGTAGGCCGCGACGATTCCGCACGAAATCACGATCACGGGCAGCGCCGTCGATTCCATCGACACGGCCAAGCCTTGGATGATGTTGGTCGCGTGTCCCGTGGTCGAAGCGCGTGCCACGTTTTGCACGGGGCGATGATGGGTTCCGGTGTAATACTCGGTGATCCAGACGATCAGTCCGGTAACCGTGAGGCCGACGAGGGCGCACACGTAAAGCTCGGCGCCCGTGATCGGGCGTGCCTTCGCCTCGAAGGTGGCGTCGAATCCGATCAACCAGGCGATGACCGCCGCGATCAGCGCCGCCGCGATGACGGCGCTCGCGATGAACCCCTTGTAAAGCGCCCCCATGACGTTTCCGCTCGCGCCGAGGCGCACGAAGAAGGTGGCGATGACGGAAGCGACGATGCACACGGCACCGATGACGAGCGGCAAGGCCATCATCGTTTCCTGGTCCGGGCCTGAGAACAAGATGGCGCCCAGCAACATGGTGGCGACGACCGTGACGGCGTAGGTCTCGAACAGATCGGCCGCCATGCCCGCGCAATCGCCGACGTTGTCGCCAACGTTATCGGCGATCACGGCCGGGTTGCGCGGGTCGTCCTCGGGAATGCCGGCTTCGATCTTGCCGACCAGATCGGCGCCAACGTCGGCGCCCTTGGTGAAGATCCCGCCGCCGAGGCGGGCGAAGATGGAGATCAAGGAGCCCCCGAACCCGAGCGCCACGAGCGCTTCCATGATGTGGCGGGTTCCCTCGGCCGTACCCGTCCCGACGATGTTGCGAAGCACGAGGTAGTACACCGACACGCCCAGGAGCGCGAGGCCCACCACCAGCATGCCGGTAATGGCGCCCGACTTGAACGCGATCCCGAGTCCGGCCGAAAGACCCTCGGTGCGGGCCGCTTCCGCGGTGCGCACGTTGGCCCGGACCGAGACGTTCATTCCGATGTAGCCTGCGGCGCCCGAAAGGATGGCGCCGATGAAATAACCGATCGCAACCAGGATTCCGAGCCTGAGACCGAGCAGTACGCCGATCACCGCGCCGACCACGGCAATGGTTCCGTACTGGCGGTTGAGATACGCGCGCGCGCCTTCCTGAACCGCGGCCGCGATCTCGCGCATCCGTTCGTTGCCGGCTGGCGCCGACAGGACTGATCGAACGGTGACCGCGCCGTAAAGCAGCGCGAGGACACCACAGGCCACGACCAGCCAGTATTCGTTCGCCATGTTTCGAATTCCTCGGGTGCTGACACGTCACGCGGTGTGACGGATTGGATGGAAACCCGGATGCGGGTTCCCAGGAAACGCGGCGCGAAATTGCCAGAACCGCCCCCGGAACGCAACCGCGCCTCCGGCAGCGTCGCCTATTCGGGGTGCTCGGTAGCGATCACTTCGGCGCGGGCGCCGGCACACGCGAGGTATCGGTGACCGATTGCACGAGCACGTTTTCAACCAGACCCGGCCCCACGATCTTGTCGGCCACCGATTGCAGGCGGCGTTTGATGACAGCGACGTCGAGCCGCTCGTCCTTGCTCAGCAACCGGGGCAACGAGGAATAGAGATACCTCAGAAACGCGTCGTTGAGGCGGGGCATCATCCGGACCAGAGTGGCTTCACTCTCTTCGTCGGGGGTCTCGAGCTTGATTTGGATCTGGATCGTCGTCGCCACGCTATCACCGGCGAAGATGGGGACATACATCTGCGCCACCTCCACGAAGCGCGGCGGCTCCGGCGGCGCTTCGTGGACGCCGCCTTCCGCGGAAGCGTCGTCGGGGGCCGGCGCAAACGGTCCCATCTTGA
>JASMAE010000260.1 GCA_030754475.1 Rhodospirillales bacterium | reverse complement strand
GATCGAGCCCCTCTTTGTAATGGTTCTCGCGCGCGCCTTCGCGGCGGTCCACACTCGTTATCACCCGCGCGAGGGTGCTGCCCCGGGCGCGCACGACGCGGCAGGCCTTGAGCACCGATGCGCCGGTGGTCGTCACGTCCTCGACGAGGACGACCGCGGCACCGTCCTCGATCTGGCCGTCGATCAGCTTGGCGGTGCCGTGGTCCTTGACCGCCTTGCGCACGAAGAACGCCTTTACCGGGCGGCGCTGGAAGCTCTTGACGCAGACAGCCGCGACCAGGGGCACGGCCCCCATCTCGAGCCCGCCCACGTATTCCTCGCCCCCGTCATCGAGCGCGTCGAGCATGAGTTCGGCGACGAGGTTCGATCCCTCGGGATGCAGCATGGTTTTCTTCATGTCGAAGAAGAGGGTGCTGGCCCCGCCGGCGGAAAGCTGGAAGTCGCCGCCCGTGAGCACCGATTCGCGCTGAATTATGGCCTGTAGGCGCTGCCGCCGGTCGGCCTGGCGCACCCCGGCCGGGGCGTCATCGCTCATTTCGTCGCTCGAACCATCAAATTCAATCCTAAAACCCGCGATAGGCGTCCCAATTCTGCCATGCTCCGCATCCGCGCGCCACGCTTGCGGTCCAGGCTCCCAACGATCGTTGTGATCACTGGGGAAAAAGGGATAAGAGAATCGCTCGTGACCGGTCGCCGGAACGGCAAGGGGAAATCCACGCCATGCGATCGTTTGCGATCTACGCCCTCGCGGCGCTTGCCGAGATTGCCGGATGCTTCGCGTTTTGGGCCTGGGTGCGGCTTGCGAAGCCGGCCCTGTGGGTTCTTCCCGGGATGGTCGCGCTGGTCGCGTTCGCGTACTTGCTCACCCGGATCGACGCGCTTTACGCGGGGCGCGCCTTCGCGGCCTACGGCGGCGTCTACATCGCAGCATCGCTTCTTTGGCTTTGGATCGTCGAGGGCGCGCGCCCCGACCGCTGGGACGCGACCGGCGCCGCCTTTTGCCTGATCGGTGCGGCGATCATCCTGTTGGGGCCGCGTACTGCATAAGGCGGGGCCGCGCGGCCGGCCGGCGTTGCGGCCGGGCGGGGGCGCGGGTTGGAGCCGAGTAAACGGACAATGCGCTAGGGGTGCGGGCGTTCCCTGGCCGCCGCCTGAGCCTTGTGCAGATCGACCGGAAACAGACCGACGAGGCGCGGCTGGCGAGCCGCGAAGCCCACTTCCTCACCGGGCGTGAACACCACCTTGACGAAAAAGTCGGCGTCCCCGAGGTCGAACCGCACGTCCGGGACGATTCCGATCCGCCATCCGCCGACGTCCATGTAGCGCGAGTTCTTCTTGAAGCCGCCCAACCCGGTTTCGTTTTCGGACAGCTTCACCTCGACCACGGCCGAAGGCGAAATCCGGTCGAGGACGAAAACGAAAACGACGTAATCGCACCCTTTTTTGGTGGGTACTCAGTGGGTACTCAAATAAATTAAGGGCTTGCCGATTAGGGCCAACCCTTTGAAAAACTGGTGCCCAGGGGCCGATTTGAACGACCGACACACGGATTTTCAGTCCGTTGCTCTACCAACTGAGCTACCTGGGCGAGACCGATAGGACGCCGACGCCGCGGCGCGGTCCACCGGAGCGCCGCTTATAGGGAAAATTCCCGCGGCTGTCCAGCGTACGCGGGCGCCGCTTTCGGGCGTCGCCGCGCACCTTCCCAGGCCCCGGCGGGCGGAAATCATGGGAGCCTTCGCGCACATGGGCGCAACGATGCGGTCCATGACGTGCGGCCGCAACGATGCGGCCGATGACGGAGGAGTGGCGGCACCATGTCCGAGGCCCTGGGGGCATCGACGGCCCCACGGGTCAGGTCTACGCGGCGGCCGACGCGGCCCGCCACTGGCCGAAGGCGCTGGGCGCGCTCGCTGGCGCGCTCGGCGCCGACGTCCTCTACGTAGTAGACGTTCCCTCGGGCCTGACCACGTTCTGGAGCTCGGCCAAGCTTAACCGAGCGCTTCTCAAGGCGATCCGCGAGCGCTATCGGCCGCTCGAGTTCCTCAACCGCATCCGGACCGAGTTCGGCCGCGACCAGGCGCTGACGCGCGGACGCGTGCTCGCCGACGACGAATACGAGAAGAGCGCGCTCTATACCGAGGTCCTGAAGGCCGCGCGGGTCTGGCACGTCCTCGGCGGGATCGTGGCCGGCGATCAGGCGACCGTCGCCGCCCTTGGCTTCCACCGGCCGCGCGACAAGGCCGCGTTCGGCGAGGCCGAGATCGAGTGCTTCCGGGCCTTCGCGCCCCACGTCGGCGCCGCCGCCGGCGTGAAGGCGCGCCCCGCATAAGCGGATTCTGCGCTATTCGTCCTCGTCATTTGTTCGCGAAGCGGGAATCTGGTAAAGGCCCTTGAGCCAGCGCCCCAAGTCGACGTCCGCGCACCGGCGCGAGCAGAAGGGGCGGGTGCGCGCGATCTCGGGCCGCCCGCAGACGGCACAGCGCCGGGGTCCCGGCCGCGCGGCCTCGTCTTTCGGGTTTGTTCTGTCGTCTTCAGACATCGCGCCGCGGGCCTCCTCCGATCCGCGTTGCCGCGACCTCGAAGCGGTCCGGGGCGATCTCGGGATCGGCCACCAGCTCGAGCCGGGCGCCGATGCGGCCTTCCGCCTGCTCCAACGCGCTTGCGCCGGGACCGCGAAGGGAATCGACGATCGCCGGATGAGCCCGCACCGTGAGCGCCGCGCCCGGTGCCGCTCGCGCTTCGCGCAACACTTGGCGGAGCGCGTCGTAAGCGAGCGCCTTCGCAGACGTGATCCGCCCCTTTCCTTCGCACGCGGGACACGACCGGGTGAACAACCGCGTTAGCGACGTCCGGTGCCTTTCACGCGTGAGCTCCACCAGCCCAAGACGGGTGAACCCGGCGACCCGGGTCGGACAGCGGTCGTCGGCGACCGCTTCGCGGAGACGCTCGAGCACCGCGGCGCCGTTCTCGTAACGGCGCATGGAAACGAAGTCGACGACGATCAGCCCGGCGAGGTTGCGCAAGCGGATTTGGCGGGCGATCTCGTCTGCGGCCTCGAGATTGGTGCCGAGCGCCGTTTCCTCGAAACCGCCCGAGGCCGAATGGCCGCCGGTGTTGACGTCGATCGCGCACAACGCCGCGGTTTCGTCGATGATGATGGTGCCACCGGACGAAAGATCGACCGTCGCGGCCAGCGCCTCGTCGATCTGTTCTTCCACTTCGTGGACGCGGAAAAGCGGCACGTCTTCGGAATGAAGCTCCAGCGATTCCGCGAGCTCGGGCGCGAGGCGGCGGCAGAACGCCCGCGCGTCCTCGAGTTTGGCCGCGTCGTCGAACACGACACGCGCGACCCCGAAGCCGGCCGAATCGCGCAAGGTCTGGATCACGGGATTCGCCTCTTCGTGAAGCCGGGCCGGCGGCGTTGCCTGGGTGTGGGCGCTCACCACCCGCTCCCAATGATCGCGCAGATATTCGATGTCGCGCACGACGGCGTCGCGCCCCACGCCGGCGGCAACGGTCCGCAGGATGTATCCCTCGCCATCTTCGGCGAGCTTCTCGATCGTTTCCACGAGCCGGTCAAGCGCGACGCCCGCCTCGATGCGGCGCGAAACCCGCACGCCGGGATGTCCGGGGGTCAGGACGAGATAGCGTCCGGGAAGCGTAGGCCGCATGGTCAGCCGCGCGCCCTTTCCCGGGACCGGATCCTTGAGCACTTGAACCACCACCGCATCCCCTTCCGAAACGTGGTCCGTGATTCTGTCGCGATTCCTCCGCTCAGGTGCTTCGGCGCCGGTGCGCGCGTCCGCCGCGGCAAGGAATCCGGACCGCTCGAGTCCGATGTCCACGAAGGCGGCATGGATTCCGGAAAGCGTCTTCTCGACGCGGCCGAGGTAGATGTTGCCGGTGAGTGCCCGATGGTCGTCCCGCGCCACCATCAGTTCGGCGAGGCGGCCCGCGTCCATGAACGCGACACGCGTCTCACCCGGGCTCACTTCAACAAGGATAGCATCAATAGCCACGCGTTTCGGACCTGTTCACGTTCGGAGCCCGAGACCCCTAAGCAAAGCAGCGGTCTCGAACAAGGGCAAGCCCACGACGTTAGAATACGACCCATTGACGCGGGCGACGAACGCCGCGGCCCGGCCTTGGATGGCATAGGCGCCGGCCTTGCCGCGCCACTCCTCGCTCGCGAGGTAGTTTTCGATTTCCAGCGCCTCGAGGCGTTTGAACGCGACCCTGGTCGTCGCAAGCCGTCGATGGGCGCGGCCGTCGGGGGTGATCACGCAGACCCCGCCCAGGACCCGATGGCGGCGCCCCGACAGGAGCGAAAGGCAGGTGCGCGCCTCGGCCTCGTCATCGGCCTTGGGCAAAATCCGGCGGCCGCAGGCGACCACCGTATCGGCGCCGAGCACCAGGGTTTCGGAAACGCCGTCGGCGCCGTTCATCAGCGCGACCGCCCGGCGCGCCTTCACTTCGGCGAGCCTAACGGTGTGCTGGGCGGGCGTCTCGCGCCGGCGCGGTCCCTCGTCCACGTCGGCCGGTACGACTCTCGCAGGCGTGATCCCGATCTGCGCGAGAAGAGCCAAGCGCCTTGGCGAGCGCGAAGCGAGGACCAAGGCGGGAACGTCGGGGTCTTTCGCGGGCATCCGGATGCTTCCGGGCCGCCGCGCCGTCACTTGAAGCGAAACGTGATTCGACCCTTGGTGAGATCGTAGGGCGTCATCTCGACCGTCACACGGTCTCCGACCAGTACGCGAATCCGATGCTTGCGCATCTTTCCGGCCGTGTGGGCCAGGATTTCGTGGTCGTTTTCCAGCTTCACTCGGAACATTGCGTTCGGCAAAAGCTCGACAACGCTGCCGTTGAATTCGATCAGTTCTTCCTTCGCCATACATCCCTCTTGGCGTTCTTCGGCGCGTGCGCCATAAGAGGCGCGCGGGCGTTCGACGGTCAAGCCTTTTTCGCCGACCCGAGACCGTTACCCACTCGCGTGGTATCGCACCGGGGGCTGGTGCCGACTCAACGGATTACGTGCTAACGCGGCGCGGCGGCGATGTTGCCGCCGTCGACCGTGATGACGGCGCCCGTGGTCGCGGCGGCGAGCGAAAGCTGGACGAAGGCGCGGCCCACGTCGTCGGCCGTCACCTCGCGGCCGAGCAGATTGCCGGCCATGTACGCCGCTGCGCTGACGCCGCGGGCCTTGGCCCGGTGCGCGATCATAGACCGATCCATGAGCCCGGTTCGGACGCGATCGGCGTTGAGCCCGTTCGCGCGGATGCTGTCCTTGCCATGATCGACGGCGTACTGGCGCATCAGCGCCAGCGTCGCCGCCTTGGCGATGCCATAGGGCCCGAAGTCGGGCCCCGGATTCAGCGCCTGCTTGGAGATGTTGAACAGCAGACACCCGCCGAGTCTTTGCGCGCGCATCACCCGGACCGCGTTCTGGGCGATGTGCTGGTGGGCGAAGAAGTTGAGCTCGAAGCTCTTTCGCAAAACCGCTTCGCCGACGGTGCCGATCTCGCCGTGCCAAGCGGCGCCCGCGTTCGAGACCACCACGTCGCATCCGCCGAAGTGGCTCGAAACCCGGTCGAACGCGCGCTTGACCGCGCGCCCGTCGGTCACGTCACAGGCGATCCCCAGCCCGCCGAGGCGCGCCGCGCTCGCCTCGGCCGCGGCGCCGTCCACGTCGAGGACCGCCACCTCGGCGCCCTCGGCCGCGAACGCTTCCGCCGTCGCGCGGCCGATCCCGGAGCCGCCGCCGGTGACCACCACCACGTGACGCGCGAGGCGCTTTTCGGCCGTGCGGCCGATCTTGGCCTGCTCGAGCGACCAATACTCGATGTCGAAGAGTTCGGCCTCCGAGACGCTCTCGAACCTTCCTAAGGCCTCGGCCGCGGTGATGACTTCGGCGTTGGCCTCGGCGAGATCGGCGACTTGCGCCGCCTCCCTTGCCGTCGCGCCGATCCCGAACAGGCCGAGCCCAGGCACCAGGATCACCCGCGGCGCCGCATCGAGCGGAACCCGCGGCGTCGCCTGGCGCGCGTCGTTGCGCGCGAAATAGGCTTGGTAGTCGGCGCGGTAGGCGGCCATCGCCCGGGCCGCCGCACCGGCGAATTCAACGAGCTTCCCGGCCCGCGGCGCCGGCGCCACCATCGGCTTCGGCTTGGTGCGGATCGCGTGGTCGGGCGTCACCGTGCCTTGCTGGCTGTAGCGCGTCACGTCCCTGCCGCCCACGTAGGCCCGAACCGTTGCGCTGGTTCGGTAATCGAAGACAAAACGTGTGATGGGCGCGCCTTCGCCGGCAGGCAAGCTTGCGAGCCCGCGCAGGATCGGCGCCACCTCGGCCACGTTCGCGACGCGGCCGGGCAGCCGGGCCTGGGCGATGCGCTTGCGTCCGACCTTGGCCAAGTGCCTCTCGGCGAGGGTGACCAGATCGATCATGCGGCCATATGCCTGCTTGGCGCTGGCGCCGAAGGTGAAAATGCCGTGCTTGAGCAAGATCAAGCCTTCGATACCCGGATTAGCGAGATAAACCGCGTGCGCTTGCTTGGCCAACGCGAAGCCGGGCATGACGTAGTCCACGAGCGCCGCGCGCGCTTGGTAGACGTCGGCTGCGATGCGCGCGCCGTCCGGCTGATCGATCAAGGCGAGGACGGCGTTCGCGTGGGTGTGGTCGACGAACTTCTCGGGCAGAAACGCGTGCAGCAGGGTCTCGACCGAGGGGTTGGGCGCCGCCGGATCGAGCAGGTTGGTGCGTTGGATCGCGACCATGTCCTCGTCGCCGAGCGCGTCGCGCTGGGCGAGCCGGCGCAGTGGCTCCAGCCGGACGGCGGGAAGGCCGGGCGGCTCGATCGCCGCCATGTCCCACCCGCTTCCCTTGACGCAGATGACCGCGACCCGTTCGCCCACGAGGTCGGCCATCTCGGTCTTGACCGACGTGTTTCCGCCGCCGTGCAGGACCAGGCGCGCATCACCACCGAGAAGGCGCGAGGTGTAGACACGCAGCGCCAAATCCTCGCTCATCCCTTGCGCGGCGTAACGTTCAACCGCCGCTCGGGCGTCCTCGTCCGACCATAAGTTTCGCATCT
>JASMAE010000259.1 GCA_030754475.1 Rhodospirillales bacterium | reverse complement strand
TCGATTTCCGCGAGCGCGTCAAGGAGCTCCGGCCCCGCCGCGAGGGCCCAATGCTGGCGCTCGAACGCGGTCGTGAAATAGGCGTGCATCACGTTCTCGTCGTCCGCGGTCAAACCCATGGAATGGAAGGCGTAGTTGATCCAGTGGCTCACGGCCAGCATCACGCCGTCGATCACCATTTCCCAGTCGTCAGGCGAAAGCTTTTCGAGCGAGCGCCCCATCCGCTCGGCCTTGGCCCGGTGGCCCTCGGCTTTCATGGCCCCGCGACCCCGCTGGCCTTGGCGATCACGTCCCGGGCGTTGGTGAGGCAGACGCCATAGGCGGCCTCGATCTTGCTTGCCAGCTCCGCCGTGATTTCCAAGTCACCCCGAAGGCCTGCGTCCCGCACGTCCTCCAGCTCGAGAAGGGCTGCGCGGGCGGGCGCCAGCGCATCCGGGATGATGGCGATGATGTCCGCGCCTTCAACGTGCTCGAGATCGCCGAAGGGGCGGATCACCGCCTCCCAGGTTCCCCGCTCCGCGCCGGCGCGAACGTAGACCGGCACGTTGTGGGCGAAGCAGTCCTCGGCCACGGTGGCGCCGAGCGCGTGCAGCGCCGCGTTGATCGCGTGCATCCCGTTCATCAGGCTCGCGAAGTACCAGAGCTCGTAGTCGGCCACGGGATCGAGTTTCGCCCGCTGGCGCTCGATGCGCTCGATCTTCTGCAAATGCCCGTCGACAAACATCGCTTGGCCCTTTCGGCTCCGCCTCAAGCCGCGCTGGCGCGCCCGGCGCTGCGCGCGGCGCGCGCACGGGCCGCGTCGCCGAAGGCCGCCAGCAGCGCCTTGGAGAGCGCGTGGTCCGCAAAACCGTACTCGGCGTGCCACTGGACGCCGACCGTGAACGCCTTGGCGCCCTCGAGCCGCACCCCTTCGATCAGGCCGTCGGGCGCGCGCGCCTCGACCACGAGGCCGTCGGCCAGGTGATCGATCCCCTGGCCGTGAAGGGCATTCACGGGAACCTCGGCGGCGCCCGCAAGGTCTTCGAACAGCCCGCCCGGCGTCAGCGCGATCGCGTGGCGAAGGCCGAACTTCTCCTCGGTCGTGCCTTCGGGCGGCATTCGGTGATCCATCATGCCCGGCACTTGGTGGACGCGGTAATGCAACGATCCCCCCAGCGCCACGTTCATCTCCTGGATCCCGCGGCAGACGCCGAGCACGGGGATCCCGTCTTCGACGCAGGCGCGAACCAGCGGCAACACGGTCGCGTCGCGGGCGGGGTCGCGGATCTCGTCGTCCGGAAACGGCGGCCCGCCGTAGTGATGGGGCTCGACGTTGGCGCGCCCGCCGGTCAGGAGAAGCCCGTCGATGTGCGAGACGATCGCTTCGAAATCGGCGTCGGCGCCCAAGGCCGGGATCAGCACAGGCGCCGCGCCGGTGCCGTCCGTAACCGCGCGGATGTAGGTCTCGCTGGCGCCGTGGAGGCGCATGGGACCCTCGGGTACCACGCGCACGCTCACCGGCACCCCGACGATCGCATGGATGGCACGTGTCATGACGCCAAGCTGACTATCACGGGCGCGAATGCGCGGCAAGGACTGCGCCCACCGGCGCGCTCAACGGCTTCTGGCGGACATTCGGCCGCCCTGGTCGCCGTGCCGCGGCTGAGCCATCATGCTGCATGTTGTACCTTCGCGATCTGCTCGTTTTGTTCCTGGTCACCCTTCCCCCGTGGGCGGCGTGCGGAGCGACGATGGTGATCGGCATGGCAAGGACGACACTCAATCGCACGTTGGCCATCCACGCGGTCGTGGCCGCCGTCGGCTTCGCGACCGCGTCGTTCCTTTACTTCCATTGGACGGCGAGCGCCGTGACGCCGTTGCAGGCGGCCTCGGCCTTGACCGCCGTCGTCGTCGTCGTCGACCTCTTCGTGGTGGCAATGTTCTTTCAGCGGAGTTTCGGGATGTTTCGCAGCTTCGCGGGAACCTGGCTGCCGTTTGCGCTGATCTTCACCGCCAGTTGGGCTGCCGGCACGATGGCGCGCTGACGGCGTCGATCGCGTCGACACTTCCGGGCGACGCCTTGAGCCCCGACGCCCGATCCCCTAGATTAACCGCCCCGCGTCCGGGGACACACCCGTGGCACATGAAAAGTTGATCGAAGAGATCGCGCGCCGGCGCGCCAAGGCCCTGGAGATGGGCGGGCCCGAGAAACTCGCGCGCATCAAGGCGCGTGGGCACATGAACGCGCGCCAGCGCATCGACTACCTGCTCGATGCCGAAAGCTTTCTCGAGACCGGGATGCACGCCTTTTCGATCCGCGAAGAGACCCGCCACAAGTCGCCCGGCGACGGCAAGCTCGCCGGCTTCGGGCAGATCGCGGGCCGCGACGTGGCGCTGGTCTCCAACGATTTCACGGTTCTCGGCGCGTCTTCCAGCCAGATCAACATGAAGAAGATGCGCCACATGAAGCGGGTCGCGTGCGAACGCGGGATGCCGTTGGTGCTGTTGGGCGAATCGTCGGGCGGGCGGATTCCCGACCGCATGGGCTCGTTGGGCCGTACCACCATCGGCCAGGACCCGGTGGAATACCGGCGGCTCCGCGAATCGCCGTGGGCCTCGGCGCTGCTGGGCGAATGCTACGGCTCATCCACCTGGTACGCCTGCATGGCGGACTACGTGGTCATGCGCAAGGGCGCCATCATGGCGGTCTCGAGCCCGCGCGTGACCTCGCTCGCCATCAACCAGCCGATCGCGCCCGAGGACCTGGGCGGCTGGCGGCTGCACACGGAAGTGACGGGGCTCGTCGACCAGGCATTCGACACGGATGCCGAGGTGCTCGACGCCATCAAGACCTTCCTCTCGTACCTGCCCGCCAACAAGGCCGAGCCGCCGCCGGTGGCCGACGTGCCCGAGGGCTCGGACGAGGGCGCCGAGGCCATCCTCGACATCGTTCCCGAGGAGCGATCCCGGGTCTACGACATCCGCAAGGTGGCGGCCCTCATCGTGGACCGCGATTCACTCTTCGAACTCAAGCCCCGGTTCGGGCGCGCCGTCGTCACCGCGTTCGCGCGCATGGACGGGCGCACCGTCGGCATCATCGCCAACAACCCGCTGGTCAAGGGGGGCGCGCTGGACGCCGACGCCTGCGACAAGGTGGTCGCGTTCATCGTTCTTTGCGATTCCTTCAACGCACCCCTGGTGATGCTGGTGGACGTGCCGGGCTTCCTGATCGGGATCGAGGGCGAGCGCAAGCGCGCGCCCGGCAAGATCATCAACTGGATGAACGCGCTGTCACTGGCGAGCGTCCCCAAGATCTCGGTGATCATTCGCAAGAGCTACGGCCAGGCCTATCTCAACATGGGCGGCGGGCGGAACTCGGACGAGGTGGTCGCCTGGCCCACCGCCGATTTGGGCTTCATGGACGCCCGGCTTTCGGTCAACGTGGTTTACGGCGTCACCGAGGACGAAGACCCCGAGCGCTTCAAGGAACTGCTCGCCGAGGTAGAGCACGACACCTCGGCGTGGGACCTGGCCGGATTTTACGACGCGCAAGCCGTGATCGACCCGCGCGAGACCCGTCGCTGGCTCATGCGCGCGCTGGAGATACACCGCGACCGGCTGAACGGCGGCATCGGCTCCCATCTTCTCTCATCATGGCCCACCAGCTATTAATTGCGCGGCTAGATCGGATCGTGGTCGCTCGGTTTCGCCCACAGCGATCCGCCGACCACGTGAATCTGGTCTATTTTATTGAGATCGAGCGGATGGGCGCGTTCGATTGCAACCGCATCGCGGTTCCGATAGAACGCGATCCGCTCTAAGACGCGCGCCAACAACCCAGCGGAGCAAATCGGATGGACCTGGAACTCGAAGGAAAGATCGCCCTGGTGACGGGGGGAAATCGCGGCATCGGCCGGGCGATCGCCGGCAAGCTCGCGGCCGAGGGCTGCGACGTCGCGCTGGTGGCCCGCACCGAAGCCGACCTCGAGACAGCCGCGAAAGAGATCGCGCGCGACACGAACCGCCGGGTCGAGGTCTGTGCGGCGGATCTGCGGACACCCGAAAGCCAGGACGCGGTCTTATCCCTTGTCGGCTCCGCCTTCGGCGGCCTCGACATCCTGGTCAACAACGCCGGCGCCGTCCGCGGCGGGCCGTTCCTGGACGTCGAGGACGATCAGTGGGAGGACGGCTTTGCGCTCAAGTTCTTCGGCTGCGTGCGCATGTGCCGGACCTTGTGGCCGATGCTGAAGGAGAGCCACGGCGCGGTCGTGAACATGAGCGGCACCTTCGCCCAGGTTCCCCACCACAACTTCATGATCGGGGGCGCGGTCAACGCCGCCGTGATGAACTTCTCCAAGGCGCTCGCCAACCTAGGGCTCGTCGACGACGTCAACGTAAACTGCATCTTCCCAGGCGGCGTCGCCGGCACCGACGTGCTGACACGCAACACCGCCAAGCAGGCGGAGATCGATGGCATCACCGTCGAAGACGCCACGGCCCGGAACTTGGCCGCCCAGGGAATCCGCCGCTTCGCCACGCCCGAAGACGTCGCGAACTACGTCTCCTTCCTGGTTTCGCCGGTGGCGCGGCACGTCCAGGGCACCAACGCCGTCATCGACGGCGGCGCCATGAAGGGCCTCTGAGGTTTGACCCAGGCCGAGGCGGACGAGACGGCGGGCGCGCTCGAAGGCATCCGCGTTCTCGAGCTGGGCTCGACCATCGCCGGGCCGTTCTGCGCGCGGCTCTTGGCCGACTTCGGCGCCGACGTGATCAAGATCGAGCCCCCGGCCGGCGACGCCGTTCGCACCATGGGCAACCACAAGGACGGGGTCTCGCTCTATGCCGCCAGCATCCTTCGGGGCAAGCGCCTGATTTCGGCCGACCTCAAGACCGAGGCCGGCCTCGCGCTCACCCGTGCGCTGGTGGAGAAGTCCGACATCGTGGTCGAGAACTTCCGGCCCGGGACGCTGGAGCGGCTGGGGCTCGGATATGACGCGCTGTCCGCGCTCAACCCCGGCGTCGTCCTGGTCCGCATCAGCGGCTTCGGCCAGACCGGCCCCTATGCGGAACGCGCGGGTTACGGCGTCGTGGCCGAGGCGGTTGGCGGCATCCGTCACCTGATCGGCGATCCCGACCGCCCGCCAGCCCGGGTCGCGGTCGCGCTGACCGACATGATCGCGGCGCTCTACGGCGCCTATGGAGCCATGATGGCGGTGCACGCGAGGGGGCGGACCGGGCGCGGCCAGTGCATCGATCTGTCGCTATTCGAATCCGCGTTCAGCTTCATGGAGCCCTACGTGCCTGCGTTCGACCAGCTCGGGCTGGTGCCGGCGCGCATGGGCTCGGGCCTACCCAACAGCGCGCCCAATAACCTCTATCCCACGCGCGAAGGCGGCTACGTGCACATCGCCGCCTTCGGCGAGGCGGTCTTCCGGCGCTTCGCCGAGGCCATCGGGCGACCGGAGCTTTGCGCCGACGAGCGGTTCGCAAAGCTCGTGGACCGCGCGCGCAACAAGGACGAGTTGAACAAGATCGTCGGCGAATGGACCGCCCAGCGCGAGACCGATGAAGTGGAGCGCGTTCTGCTTGGCGCCGGGGTCCCGATCTCACGCGTCTTCACGATCGCCGACATCTTCGCCGATGCCCATTACGCGGCGCGCGAGATGCTGCCGGCGGTGCCCCATCCCGCGCTCGGAGACGTGCGCCTCACCGGCGTGGTGCCGAAGCTCTCGGCGACGCCCGGCGCCATCCGCTGGCCCGGGGCCGCCATTGGGGCACACACCCGCGAGGTGCTGACGGAACTGCTCGGTTATTCCGACGCGCGCATCGACGCCCTCGCGCGTGACGGCGCCATCCGCTGCGAGAGCTAAAGCGCGAGCCGCGCGGCTCGCGAATCCGTGCCCCTACGCCTGGGCCGCGGTGGCGGCGAGGATGTGGGGCGGAACGCGGAAGCGGCCGACGATGTCGCGAAGGCGCTCGCGTTCGGTGGTAACGAAGGCGTCCGCGCCGCTCACGAGGACCGTCGCCGGGCGCAGCTGGCCATTGCTGTTGGCGGCCTTCACCTCGGTATAGCCGCCGGTATCCAACAACGCGACGAAGTCGCCGCGCTCAAGCGCCGGCAGATCCCGGTGCTCGCCGAGTTCGTCCGAGCTGCAGAGCGGACCAACGATGTCGACGGTTTCGCTCGCCGGCTGGTCCGCCTTTCCGACGGCGACGATGTGGTGGTACCAGGGCGGCGGGATGTGGTTGCCCGAAAGATCGACGTTGATCCACTTCTTGAAGCCCGGCCACTCCTTGACCGCGCCGACCCGGCCCAACGCGACCCCCGACGAGCCCGAGATCGACCAGCCGGGCTCGATCTTGAGACCCGGCAGCGCGAGCCCGCGGGCCTCGCATTCCTCGATAACGGCCTCGCAAACGGCTTTCGCGTAGTCCTCGAACGCGGGCGCGTCGGCATCGTCCTCGCCGAAGGGCCCGGTCTTTTCCGGCCGCCCGAAGGCCCAGCCGCCGCCGATGTCGAGATACGGCGGCTCCCAGCCGGTCGCATCGCGGATGTCGGCCGACCACTGGACCATTTCCCGGGCCATGACCGCGAAATCGTCGGGAACGTTGCTCATCCGGCTCAGGTGGTAGTGAAGCTCGATCGCCTCCAGCCCGTCGGTCTTTTGGATACGTTTCACCAGATCCACCGTCTGCGGAAGCGTCATGCCCCACTTGTGGTTGCGGGCCTGTTCGGCGAGGCTGCCGGGACCGTGCATGACGACGCCGAAGCGGTTCTCCAGGGGCTTGAGCTCCAGCTTGGCGCGAATTCCGACGCGGGCGGGGCGCCCCTGGCGCTGGACCTCGGTCGCGATCCGCTCGACCTCGTCCATGGCATCGATGTTGATGCAGACCCCGTTGGCAACCGCCGTCTCGATCTCTTCCGCCTCCTTGTTGGAGCCGTTGAGGACCAGGGTCGCGGGATCGGTGCCCGCCATCAACGCCACGTACAGCTCGTTGATGCCGAAGCAATCGCCGCCCGCGCCCTCTTGGTTCATGATGTGGCGATACGCGAGCCCCCGGTTACTCTTGTTGGCGAACAGGATCTGCACGTTCGGATAGTGTGCGGCGAAGGCGTCGCGGAAGCGCCGGTAGTTCAGGCGGAACTGGTTCTCGCTGATGACGTACAGCGGCGTGCCGTAAGTCCGGGCAAGCTCGGCGCAGTCGCAGCCGTCCACCCACAAGTGCCCGTCGCCGGCAATCCCGAT
>JASMAE010000258.1 GCA_030754475.1 Rhodospirillales bacterium | reverse complement strand
CCTAAGTGTTGCGGGGCCTGGCGTTGACAGGCTGATACCCCCTTTCATTGTGACAGCGGGGGATGAAGAGGCCGCCGCCACGGTAGGCGATTGGCTGTTGCTCAACCGCGAAACACTTCGGCCGCGGCGTTTGCTACAACGTAAGAGTCTGTTCAAGCGCCGGGCCGCAGGAACCAGTCGCAAGCTGCAGCTCATTGCAGCTAATGTCGACACGCTGTTCATCGTCTCGTCGTGCAATCAAGACTTCAACATGGCGCGGTTGGAGCGCTATCTGGCGTTGGCGCGAGAGGCCGATGTCATGTCAGTCATCGTGCTCACCAAGGCCGACCTGACGGATGCGCCGGAAGATTTCGTTCGTGCTGTCGCCAAGCTCTTGCCGGGCCTTTTGGTGGAGGTTCTGGACGCCCGCAATCCGGAAAGCGTTTCTGGCCTCGCACCCTGGTGCGCGTTCGGCCAAACGGTTGCGCTGGTTGGTTCCTCCGGCGTCGGCAAATCGACGCTAATCAACACGCTGACCGGTATCAATCGGATTGCAACAAGAGATATTCGAGAGGATGACGACAAGGGACGGCATACAACGTCGGCGCGGGCGCTCCATCGTCTGCCCTCCGGCGGCTGGCTCTTGGACACGCCGGGAATGCGCGAGTTGCAGTTGACCGATGTCAAAACGGGCCTAGATGACGTTTTTGCCGATGTCGTCGTCTTGGCGAGGGGGTGCCGATTCGCGGGTTGTTGCCACGACGCCGAGCCCGATTGCGCCGTCTTGGCGGCGATCGACACGGGTACGCTTGATGCGGAGCGCCTCGAGCGGTGGCGAAAACTTGCTGCCGAAGAAGCCCGCAACACCGAAAACCTCGCCGAACGCCGCGCCCGCGACCGTGCTTTTGGCAAGATGGTCAAGGGCGTCATGAGAGACAAGCGGCGGCAAGATTGGGAGTGAGCAGGTTGACGCAGGGTGATGGCCGACAATCTTGTTTGCCGAGCATTGAGGACGGGCTTGCTCTCCTGGCCATTCTTACGGAGTAAACATCCGAGTTGAGATCTGAGAGCATCCGTTCGCACCTTCCACCTCGAACTGTCCAGATGAGTCGATTCCGATCAATCAATCCAATCGGCAAACGCCTCATTCATGGTCCGCTCCTGGCTACGAGCCGATATTCATGCGTAGGATGAATACGCAGATGGTCCAGTGCCCAGATTTGTCCCAGTCGGCCCGCCAGCCCTCGCCCTTCGGTTGACTTGCGGGTTTCCGCCTGCGCCGTTTCCCACGCATTTTCGTCTTCGCTGTGCGCGTGTTCGTGACCCGGTAGGTCAGACAGATTTCCGTGGTCTCGACCGACGCATGTCCGCGCGGTCGCCCATCAGGTCGATCGAGGGCGCCGTCAACAGGACCCCTGGGCCGGGGAAGGTGAGCACCCATCAAGCGCCGACGATGAATTCACGGACGTCGGCCTGCCGCGACATTCAGGTCGCGCAACGCATCGGTGCTTTCCCTTATTTGCAGACGTAAGGCCAAATGCGCTTCGTGTCGGGCGGTTCGAGTGTGCCGTCACGTCCCATGTACGGCACTGGGACGTTCTTTTGGTCGCCAGGCAGCCTCAACATGGATTGGGAGTCGTACCGAGGCTGAAGCCGGTAAAACGCGTTCGGGTCCATGAAATATCCGTCTTTCGGAGTTACCATCACTTCGTCGTTGGACCATTCCGGACGCGCACTGTAATAGATGGCCAAATGTAGAGCGTCGCGGCGCACTCTCCTGCCCATTTCGCCAGTGTTGCTTGTCTTACCGACTTCGTCTCCCATCTTGGTTTCCGTGCCGATGGGTAGTGGAGACATCCCCTGAAGATGGGTGTACCTAGAATAA
Source organism: Rhodospirillales bacterium (assembly GCA_030754475.1). Classification (GTDB taxonomy): domain Bacteria; phylum Pseudomonadota; class Alphaproteobacteria; order Rhodospirillales; family JASLLV01; genus JASLLV01. The sequence goes on along the minus strand of JASMAE010000258.1, from coordinate 12,198 downwards.
GTCCAGAACGTCAGGCCCGTCTGCTCCGGCGTGTGCCGTAAAACGACTGCTATGCCATCTTTTCTGCCTTCGTTCATGAACCGACCGACAACGACTCCGTCAGCAACAGCCCGTACGGGCGTACCTCTTGGCTGAGGGATATCGACACCTTTGTGCAATGCTTCCTTCCCGCGTTTACCGGAATAATCGATGGCCCACTTTTCACTGTCGATTCCGGGACAATCGCCCCCGCCGATAAATTCCGGATAGAGGTGCGTTTCGATCACGCCTCGGGCTTTTTGTATCGCCACGTTTTCCCGGCCACCACCACCATTGTACTTGCCGACCATTTTGCGAATTTCATCATCGATCTCGCTGGGCGGCACAAAACCGTCAAGTTTTTCACATTCCCGACATGACGATAGCTGTTCTCCGCGACCCTCGGTCGTCACGAGCATTCCCGAGACGGCTACCATCAAACCGGTCATCAGGATGTTTCTCCTAATCACGCCATTCCCTCCCTGCTTTCTACGTCTTTCCGCGTCTTAACCTCGGTCTCAGACAGCTCACCAATATTGATTTGCGACGCTGTTCCAAGTCCATCCGGACAATCATGGCCGCTCGACCGAAACTGGGGTTGTCCAAGTCCGCTTAAACGGAAATGGCTGAACCGGCCGCGGCCAACGTTTCGAAACTCCCTGTGTTACCAAAGCGGACGCGGTGAGCGCAGGTGAGCCCGAATGCGGATATTTGCCTTGGGGAATTCGCCATCCCTCCGCGTTTGGACGCGCCGTCAATCGGTGAGATCGGCAATATTCGGCGGCCAGACGATTTCAAACCGCTCGAACACGGTTTCGATCGCGTCGCACATCTCGAATCCCTCACGTCGCGCCTGGGCCGAAAACTCCTCCCGGTGGGTCGATAGCCACCAATCGCGCGTTCGGTCCCCTTGGCCTCATCCCAGGCGAAGGCGTCGTCGACATCGCTCAAGGGCTTCACAGCGACCTCGGTGGTACGCCAGATGCACTTGGGCCGTCGTCTGCCGCCGCCGCCGAAATCGCCTGCTTGCGGCACCGCCTCGACTCCCGTCGCATAGTCGCGGAGCAGGGACACGGTCGCGCGCTTCTTCCCCGATATTACGAGTGCGGCGAGTTCGTCGGCCATCGCGGCCGTATCACCAAACGCCACGGCCGTGTATGCGGCGCCAACTTTGCCGATTGCCGTTGTGAACGCCTCCCAATATTCATTCGTCGATGGCGTTTTTTCCAAGCCCATCCGGGTTCCTCCGCGACTCGAAGCGCACAAATTTGGTGAGGCGAGATTAGCGAGGCGCGATCCGGGAATCCACGTGGCGAAGGTGTGCGTGGGACTTCCGGTGTAGGCTAAGGCCGGTGGTGCGCCGGGCGCGCCGGACTGGTCCGCATTCATGCTCCCAGCCGGCGTCGGGGCCACGATTTCTGCGCTATCCCTGGCGTGTCCGGATGGGGTTGCCAAGCGGACGGGTGGCAACGGCGACAGATCATGAAATAGGACCACGCAATGGGCGATATCAGATCCCGACTCCTGAAACAGGCCGACGACAGCCGCGACCGCGTGATCGGCTTCCTGGGCGATCTGGTGCGCGCGCAGCGCCAAGGCGAGGCCGCGGTCCAGGCGCTGGTTTCGGCGCGGATGGCCGACATCGGCTGCACGATCGAGGACCTCACCTACGATCCCACCGGCATCGTTCTGAAGGACGAGTTCGCCTCGGAGCTCGTCATCAACGCCGGAGAGCGGGTGAGCGTTATCGGCCGCTATGGGGGCGCTGGCGGCGGGCGCAGCCTGCTCATGTTCGCCCACCCCGACGGCGAGCCGGTCGCGCGGACCGAGGAATGGACGCATGACCCTTTCGCCGCCGAGATTGACGCCGGGCGGATGTACGGCTGGGGTGTCGCCGACGATCTGATGGGTGTCGCCGCCGGTGTCTCGGCGCTCGACGTCATTGCCGCCACCAAGACGCGCCTGAAGGGCGAGGTGATCATGGCGAGCACGCCCAGCAAGCGCCACGCGCGTGGCATCACCGCCGTCCTCAACAACGGCTACGGCGCGGACGCCGCGCTTTATCTGCATCCGGCCGAGTCGGGCGCCGGGCTGGGCGAGATCAAGGCGTTGTCGTCGGGCCAGCTCATCTTCCGCATCCGCGTGACCGGCCGCCGTCCCGACACCACCGAGCCGGGTCACGCGACGTTTGCGCATCTCGCGGTCAATCCGATCGACAAGGCCGTCGTCCTGCACCAAGCGCTGACGGCGTTTGGCGAGGCGCGCGCCGAACGCGTCCACCACCCGGTTCTCGATGCCGCCGTCGGCCGCTCGACCAATGTCATGGTCTCGGGCATCCAGTGCGGATTCGAGCGCTCCTTGACCCAGTTGTCGCCGGTCTGCGAACTCGGTGGCGCGCTATCCTATCCGCCGAGCGAGAAGCTTTTGGACGTACGGGCCGAGGCCGAAGCTGCGATCAAGGCGGCCATCGCGGTCGACCCCTGGATGAAGGACAACCCCCCCGAAGTGATCTGGCTGTCCGGCGTTTCCGGCACCGAGATCAAGACCGACCACCCGCTCTACCGGACCGTCAGCAGTGCGATCACCGAGGTCACGGGGACGGAGCCGTCGGTGAACCCGATGCACACCTCGAGCGACATCCGCGTGCCGTTGGTGCAGAAGGGAATCCCGACCGTCGGCATCGGCTCGTTGAGCGGCAATCTGGCCCAGAACGGATTGCTCGACGAATGGGTCGATGTCGCCGATTTCGTCAATCTGGTCAAGGCGACCGCCGTCATCATCGCCGAGTGGTGCACCAGTGCTTAAGCAGGCGCCGCTCCACCGCCGATCGGCCGACCCCGGTTCGGGCCTAGGGATGGACCGCCAGACGCGCTATCTTCGAAGGCGAATTTGAGCGGAGGATCGGTATGGCGGCAAGGCGTGTCCTACTCCTGTCGGCGCTGTCGGCGATGGTGATCGCGGCGGCGCTGTTTGCGGGCCCGGCGTTCGCGGATGCCATCGACGGAACCTGGTGCAACGGCGACGGGCGCAACATGCAGATCAATGGGCCCCGAATCGTCACCCCGACCGGCGCCGATATTCTCGGTCAATACTCGCGGCACGCGTTTTCCTACGCGGTGGGGCAAGCCGACGCGGGCGCGACGGTTTCCATGGTTCTGGTGAACGAGAGCACGATTCATCTGCGCCGTGACGGCGGCGCGTCGCGGACGCCGCCCGAGGCCTACGAGGTCTGGCGGCGGTGCGAGGTGATCACCCGCTCGCCGCCCGCGCGTGGGTTGCCGAGACCGTCCTGACGCGCGCCGACGCCCGCCGGCCTCGCCGAGCGCGGGCCGCAATCCGGATCAGCGGGCCTGCGAATCCAGCATGATCGTGACCGGACCCTCGTTGACGAGGTGGACCGCCATGGTCGCGCCGAAAACGCCTGTTTGCACCGCAATCCCCAGGGTCTCGAGGGCAGCGCAGTACCGGCCGTAGAGCGTCTCGGCGGTCTCGGGCTCGGCGGCGGCGGAAAAGCTCGGCCGGTTGCCTCGGCGGACGTCGGCCGCGAGCGTGAACTGACTGACCACGAGGGCGCTTCCGCCGACGTTCAGAAGCGACAGGTTCATCCTTCGGTCCGCGTCCTCGAAGATGCGTAATTGAGCGGTCTTTCGGGCGAGAAAATCGGCGTCATCGTCGTTGTCACCGGTCTCGACGCCCAACAACACCAAAAGCCCCGGGCCGATCTCGGCCACCGGCTGCCCATCCGCCGACACGCCGGCCTTCGCCACCCTCTGCAAAAGTGCCTTCATATACGGGACCCGACCCGATGGATTCACGCCCCGAGACTAGACCAGATCGTGATCGGTCGGAACGGCTTAGGGCGATCCGCCGACCACGTGAATCTGGTCTACATTATGAAGATCGAGCGGATTCATGCGTTCGATTTCAACCGCGTCGCGGTTCCAATCAAACGCGATCCGCTCTGGCGCGCGCGCGCATCGCGGAACCCCGCGGGCTCGGGCGTTTCTCCGCGTTGTAGGCAATCTCGGATCGGGCGAGAGTACACTCCGACCAGATTGGATCAATTTGCCCCACCGAAGGCCGGTTCCAATTGCTCCGTGGCGTCGCCCGAGCATCTTTGCCGATGCCCCACATCGCACATCGCGCATCAACATGCGAAGCACGCCTAGCCCCGGTGCAAAATAACTCCGCTCATATGGTTCAATCTGGTCGGGGTGTGCTCTACCATCACCCGCCATGGTTCCGTTCGAGACCGTTTTCGAGGCCGCGGCGACGCGGGCCGGGGGCGCGGCGGCGCTGGAAACACGCATGCCGGTGCCCAAGTCGGCGGCCGAACTTCGGGGCGTCGACGACGACCGCTACCTTTCGCTCATGTCGCGGCGCGTGTTCCGCGCGGGCCTCAAGCAAAGCCTTGTGGACGCCAAGTGGCCCGCCTTTGAGGACGCGTTCATGGGTTTTGACCCGAAGCGCGTGCGCGCCATGAACGACGAGGCGTTGGAGGCATTGCTCAGCGAGAAGCGGCTGATCCGCCACGGCCCCAAGATGCGCGCGGTGATGAGGAACGCCGCCGCCGTCTGCGCGTTGGCCGAAGATACCGGCGGCGTCGGCGCCTATCTCGCCGATTGGCCGGCGTCTGCGATCGTCGGTCTTTGGGACGACATCGCCAAGCGGTTCACGCAGATGGGCGGCCGGTCGGCGCCCGTATTCCTGCGCATGGCCGGCAAAGACACGTTTCTTTTGACCGACGATGTGGCGCGCGCGCTCGTCCGTTGGGGCGCGATCGAGGGGGAGCCGACGGGAAAGGCGGGGCGCGCCCTCGTTCAGGCGGCCTTCAACCGCTGGGCCGAAGAGAGCGCGCGCCCGCTGTCGCAGATCAGCATGGCGCTGGCTCTTTCGGCGGGTTGAACCCAAGGGCCTTTGTGAGCGACTCAAGAAGGCCCTTGGCAGGCGCGACCGCGTGGCCTTCGCCGAGTGGCGCGAGAGCCAAGGGGCCGGACGGCCCCGCCCGGCGTTTGAGGGAACCAGCCATCGGTCGTTCGTAGTGACCGATGGTATGCGGCGGCCTCTCAGCGCGGCGGCGCGCGCTCGAGCTGCTTTGCGATCGCCGCGGCCATGAACGACGGATCGGTTCCATAGGGAAACAGGGTCACGAACGCGCCGTCGGGCCCCATCAAATACGTGATGGAGGAATGATCGACGGTGTAGTCGTCGGGGCCGGTCGAGTCCGGCAAATATAGCTTCCGCCGGTGCACCCGGTAGGCCCGTGCCGCACCGCGGACCTGGGCCTCGGTGCCGGTAAGGCCGACCAGCGCCGAGTGGAAGTGCCCGACGTAGGAGGCAAGAGCCTCGGGGGTATCGCGCGCCGGATCGACCGAAATGAACAGCGGCTGCACGTGCTGGGCCTGTTCGCCAAGCGCGTCGAGCGCGTCCGCCATCGCCGTGAGGCCGGTCGGACAGACGTCGGGACAACGGGTGAACCCGAACGCCACCAGGAGAAACCGTCCCAGGAAGTTCTTGTCGTTGCGCGCGCGGCCCTCGTGGTCGATCAGGGTGAACGGGCCCCCAAAGATGACGGGAAACGCGGGCGCGCCGGCCTCGCCCCCGGCGGCGTCCGCGTGGACGATTGCCGCGGTGGCGACGGAGGCAAAGGCCGCGGCCATCGCGAGGCGGGCGAAGAAGCCCAAGGTGCTGAGCGCCCTCACTCCTCGGGTTTGAGACCGGGTATTCCGAAGACGCCGTCTTTTGCGATCACGCCCTTGACCGCGGGGTCGTGACGAAACCACTCGGACGCCTTGTCGGCGCCGTATCTCTCGCCCCAGTCCTTGGAGAACCAGTTGGCGCGGCTCCACTCTCCGTCCGGGGCCAGGCGCTTGAACTGGAGCGCGAACAGGGGCATGGCGGGATCGCGGATGAGAAGTCCGTCGGCGACGATACGCTTGCCGCAGAACGAGATCAGGTCGTTGGCGGCGCCGGCGAAAGCATCGAAGTTCTTCGCCGCCAGCAGCAAGGTTCCGTCGTCTTGCAAGAGGCCGAGCTGGCGCTTGCCGGCGCCGCACCCGGCCGGGCAATCGCCGGTGAGCTCGCAAAGGATGTCGACGACCGTCGCCTCGATGCGCGCGACCTCCTCGTGCTCGATACCCCACTCGTCGGCCGCGAAGGCCGCGCCGACCCCGAAGGCGAACAACGCCGCGAAAATCGCGCACAATCCTTTCATTGCCTATTCTCCGAACGGCTGGATGCCGTACTCGTCGTGGGTGAGGGTGACGATTCCGTGGTCGTCGGCCACCTGGGTGACGATCAGGTAGCGGACCCCGTCGCGCTCGTAGAGATCGCCCTCGGCCGTCACCTTGTGGGTCTGGATGCGGACGATCCCCGGGTTGGCGACGGACGTGTCGTCGCCTTCGACCTTGAGGATCACGTAAAGATTGCCGTCGTCGTCCTTGATGCTGACCGGGATGCCGCCAAGCGCGCACCAGACGGCGCACTGGTGGTGCGCCGTGCCAAGCGCAAACATGATTTCGGTGACGTAGCACCAGGTATCCACGATCTCGCCGGTGACTGTGACCCGGCGCGCCGCCGCCGCGTCCGCGGCCGAAGCGATCGCTGCCATCAGGACCGCCGCGGCAATGGCTCTTAAGCCCTTCACGTCCCATTCCTCCTCGTTGGCAATGCCGCTCTGGCGTCCCGTCATTCAAACCCAAACGCGCGCTCACCGCACTTCACATTCTCGTTGGCGGCTACGTTGTCGGCGCCGTGCGGCCGGGGCCGGGACTCCATTGGGACTTTCCAGCGCGCACGTTGCGGGCCATCCTGAGGGCGAGCGTAGCTTGTCGGAGGCGAAGACGAACCATGCGATACCTGAGCACGAAGACGCGCGCGAACGCGGTCCCGATCGTAGCCCTTGGAAAGGACGCGCTGCCGTCGTGGGTGAAGCGGCAGCCGAAACCCCTTGCAAACTGGATCCGCAGGACGCGGTTTACGGCCGAGCCCGGCACGATCTCGCTGGTCGCGGACAGCGCCGGCGCCCTCGCGCGGGTGCTTTTCGGGACCGGACCCTCAGGCGCGCCCGCGGGCGAGGACATGTGGGAGTGGGCGTCGCTTGCGGCGCGCCTTCCCGAAGGGCTCTACCGCATCGAGGAAAGCTCGGATCCCGCGCGCGCCGAGCGGGTTGCGCTGGGATGGGTGCTCGGGACCTACGCGTTCTCGCGCTACCGCGACGACCGCGCCCGGTTCGCGCGTCTGGTGTGGCCCGAGGGCGCGGATCGCGCGCACGTCGAGCGCACGGCGCGGGCAATCTTCCTTGCGCGCGATTTGATCAACACGCCGGCCTCCGACATGGGCCCGCGCGAGTTGGCGCAGGCGGCCCGGGCGCTGGCGCGCAAGAACGGGGCCAGGTGTCGCGTGATCAAGGGCGACGAGCTGATCGGTGAGAACTATCCCGCCATCCATGCGGTCGGCCGGGCGAGCGCGCAAGCCCCGCGCCTGATCGACATCCGCTGGGGTGGACGCCGCGGGCGTCCGAAACTCGCCCTCGTCGGCAAGGGGGTCTGCTTCGATTCGGGTGGACTCGATCTCAAGCCGGCGGCCGGCATGGCGCTGATGAAGAAGGACATGTCGGGCGCCGCCCACGCCCTCGCTTTGGCCGGGATGGTGATGGAAGCGAAGCTGCCCGTGAGCCTGCGGGTGCTGGTGCCGGCCGTGGAGAACAGCGTGTCGGGCGATGCCTTCCGCCCGGGCGACGTGGTCGCGACCCGCAAGGGGACGACGGTCGAGATTGGGAACACCGATGCCGAAGGACGGGTCATACTCGCCGACGCGCTTTTCGAGGCGGCGTCCGAGCGCCCCGATCTCATCATCGAGTTCGCGACGCTGACCGGCTCGGCCCGGGTCGCGCTCGGAACCGAGCTGCCGGCGCTCTTTTGCAACGACGACGCGACCACCGATGCGCTTCTCGCCCATGCTGCGGCCGAGGGCGATCCGCTCTGGCGCATGCCGCTCTGGGAACCCTATCGCGACAAGGTGAAGGGTAAGATTGCGGATCTTACCAACGCGCCCGAAGGCGGTTACGGGGGTGCAATCACGGCGGCGCTGTTTCTTCGCGAGTTCGTCGACCCCCGCGTCCCGTGGGCCCACATCGACTTCATGGCCTGGAATCTTGCCTCCAAGCCAGGCCGGCCGGAGGGTGCCGAGGCCATGGGGCTGCGCGCGGTCTATGCGCTGATCAAGGACCGCTTCGGTAAGTGATCGCCAGATCGCTGCCCGCGGACGTGGAATCGCTCGGGCCGGGCAGAAGCCGAACCAACGGCTCGAGCCCTAACGACCCGGGATTGCCGCGAACCGCCCGACGCCGGTAGAATTGATCCGGAACCGAAACGATCGGGTATCGGCGTGGGATTCGACCTCGACGACATGGAGGCGCTGGAGCTGTGGCGGCGGACGCTTCTCGCCGGCATCCATCGGTCCGCGCCCGACCTTTCCGTTCGCCAGACGGCAATTCTGCTTTGCGTCTATTTGACGCCGCCGCCGCATACCGTGCGCGGCCTGGCGGCGCGTCTCAAGATTTCCAAGCCTGCCGTTACGCGCGCTCTCGATACCTTGAGCGGGCTCGGCGTGCTGCGGCGCAAGGCGGACGAGAACGACCGCCGCAGCGTCCTCGTGCACCGCACGGTGGCGGGCTCGGTTTACTTGAGCGAATTCGCCGAGACCATCGTCGCGGCCGGCACGGGGCTGGGTTCCGAGAAAAGTCCGGGTTCAGACCCGGGCGCGCTCTTTTAGCCGGGGGCGGCGAAAGCGGCCGAGATAGGCCGAAACGACGCCTTCGATCGGCGTCGCCTCGAGTCCGAGATCGGCGAAGCCCAGCGCGCCTGCGCCGACCACGTTGTCGGTCCTGAGCATCGCGATTTGGTCGCGCGTCAAGAGCGGCACGGGCAGCTTCTCCAGGAACCAGGCGTAGAAGTTCGCGAGCCCGAGCGGCACCGGACCGAGAAGGCGCTGGCGCCCGGTCTCGGCCAGGACGAGTTCCATGATCTCCTTGAAGCTGAACACCCCGAGGCCACCGAGTTCGAACGTCTGGCCGCGATGGCGAGCGTCGTGGAGCGCGCGCATGATCGCGTCCGCGACGTCGCCCACGTACACGGGTTGCACACGCGGGCCTCCGGCGCCGTACACGTCGATCGTGATCCCCCGCTCGCCCTCGCCGAACTTGACGCGCGGGATGAGCGCGCAGCCGAGGACCGGCAACACCGGTGTGTAGCGCGTCATCTCGGCGAACAGGTTCAAGTACCGGTCCTCGGGGCCGACGACCACGGTGGGGCGCAGAGTCACCGCGTCCGGATACGCCTCGCGGACGGCCTCCTCGCCCGCGGCCTTGGTGCGCGCGTATTCGGAAGGAGAGCGCGCATCCGCGCCGATGGCCGAAAGGTGGACGAACGCGCGCGCACCGGCTTCGCGCGCCGCTTGGGCCACGTGGGCGGCGCCTTCGGCGTGTACGCGCCGGAACGTTCGCTGGCCGCGCTCGTAAAGGATGCCGACCAGATTGACGACGGCGTCGGCGTCGGCGACCGCGCGCGCGACGGAATTGGGGTCGGTGACGTCGGCCGCGAGTGGAACGATCTGGCCCACGTCTCCCATGGGTTTCAGGAAGCTCGCCGCCTCCGGGTCCGTAACGGCGACGCGAACGACGTCGGCCGTGGCGACAAGGCGGCGGACGAGGTGGCGCCCGATGAACCCGGAGCCGCCGAAAACCGTGACTACATTTCGGTTCATCGCGTCCCCCTGTTCGACCCGATGGCGAACGGCGAAGCCGGCGCCACCGGGCCCGGGCGGTACGACTTCGTTCACGCGTTGACGAGCGTTGCCTTACAATGTCCCCGCCGATCCCGTCAATGTCTGATCGGTGTCTGATCGGTGTTCGATCCCGGCGGCGATGCCGCGCCCGCGCCCGGCCCGGCGGTTGACACGGGCGGCGCCGGGCGCTAACGACAAGCTCCGCCCGTAGCGCACGGGCGGGGGTTCCTTTCCGCAGTTGCCCAGGTGGCGGAAGTGGTAGACGCGCAGGTTTCAGGTACCTGTGGCCGAAAGGCCGTGGAAGTTCGAGTCTTCTCCTGGGCACCATCCTTTCCGGAGCCCGCCGCGCGATCGGCCGGGCGCCGGTGGCGAAGAAGGGTTTCGTGAGCGCGAGCATACCGTCGATCGAGCTTCACAGCGGCGATCTGCCCGAAGGGATCGGCTTCGCAGACTGCGTCGCCGTCGACACCGAGACGCTGGGGCTGAAGCACGCTCGCGATCGCCTTTGCCTGATTCAACTTTCGGCCGGCGACGGCACTTGCCATCTGGTGCAGTTCCCGCAAGGCGATTACGACGCTCCCCGCCTCATGGCCCTCTTGCGCGACCCCACCGTCACCAAACTGTTCCACTACGCCCGGTTCGATATCGCCGTTCTCAGCCGTTACCTCGGCGTCACCTGCGCGCCCGTCTATTGCACCAAGATCGCGTCCAAGCTGGTGCGCACGTACACCGACCGCCACGGTCTCAAGGACCTGTGCCGCGAACTTCTCGGGATCGATCTGTCCAAGGACCAACAGTCCTCGGACTGGGGCGCGGCGAAGTTGAGCCGCGATCAGATCCGTTACGCCGCTTCCGACGTGCTCCATCTTCACGCGTTGAAAAGGAAGCTGGACGAGATGCTCGTGCGTGAGGGGCGCGCCGAACTCGCGAGCGCGTGTTTTCAGTTCCTCGCGACCCGCGCGCGGCTCGACCTCGAAGGCTGGGCCGACGAGGACGTCTTCGCCCATTGACGACCGTCCCCAATCCTGGAAAGAGCCTGATTCTATTGACCCTTTAGGCGCGCGGGCGCATACTCGCCGGGCTTGGAACGAACGCGCCCCGGCCGACCGCGTGCCGACGGGGCCAAGGCGGGGCCGGCCGGTCTTCGCCATCCCGCGCGTTTGCCCTGGCAAAAAGCCATGGGCGCGACGACGACGGAGCATATGACGATCCTCAAAGCCATGCCTTCCGGCGATTCCGTGGCCCCCGAGCCCGAGGATGGTTCGGACATCGGTTCCGCGCGCCGCGTCCTTTCCGTCGAGGGTCACGGACTCGCGGCGCTGGCCGCCAGTCTTGGAACCGAGTTCGTCGAGGCCCTCGACGTGCTCTGCCAAGTCAGCGGCCGCGTCGTCGTCACCGGGATCGGCAAGAGCGGCCATGTCGGACGCAAGATCGCGGCCACTTTCGCTTCGACGGGAACACCGGCGATGTTTGTCCATCCGGCCGAGGCGAGCCACGGCGATCTCGGCATGATCACACCCGGCGATGCGATCCTGGCGTTGTCGAACTCGGGCGAGACGAGCGAGCTGGCCCATGTGGTGGTGTATGCGAAGCGGTTTGAAATCCCGTTGATCGCGGTCACGAAAAAGGGCGATAGCGCGCTCGCGAAAGCGGCGACGGTGACCCTCGTCGTTCCCGACAGCGACGAAGCCTGCCCCATGAGGCTGGCGCCGACCACGTCGACGACCGTCATGATGGCGCTCGGCGACGCGCTCGCGGTGACATTGTTCGAGCGCAAGGGATTCACGGCCAACGACTTCCAGACCTTTCATCCGGGTGGTGAGCTCGGCAGCCGGCTGGTCCCGGTCGCCGACATCATGCACGTGGGATCGGAGGTTCCGCTTATCGACGGTGACGCGCCGATGGCCCAGGCCTTGGTGACGATGACCGCCAAGCGGTTCGGCTGCGTCGGCATCGTCGCCACCGACGGCCATCTGCGCGGAATCATCACGGACGGTGATTTGCGTCGTCACATGGGTCCCGATCTCGTGGGCGTCCGCGCCGCCGACGTGATGACCCCGGACCCCAAGACCATTCGCCCGGGCGCGCTCGCCAGTGAAGCGCTCGGCGTTATGAACGCCCGCACGATCACCAACCTGTTCGTCGTCGACGACGCACAGGTCCCGGTCGGCATCGTCCATATCCACGATTGCCTGCGGGCCGGGCAGGATCGCCTGTCATGAATACGGGACGGACACCGCGGACCATAGCGGCGGAGAAAGCTTCTCGGCGCGCGCCCGGCGCCAGCATATCGCGACGACGCATCGGTTCGGCGCGCCCACGCCAATATGCGCCCGGTCACAGCCGGTTTGTCGCCATGATGAAGCTCTTGCTGCCGATGACGGCGGTGGCGCT
>JASMAE010000257.1 GCA_030754475.1 Rhodospirillales bacterium | reverse complement strand
AAGAGATGTACCACCCGCACGTCCATGAAGAGGGCAAGCTGCTCAACTGGTCAGACGATTCCGAGCACGACCAGAACGACACCGGGCACTACGAGCTTATGGCCGAGGCGATCCGCGAGCTGCTGATCGAAAAGGGCGTGGTGACGGCTGACGAGATCCGCGAGAATCTGGAGTTCATGGATTCGCGCGGCGTCCATCTCGGCGCCCAGGTGGTCGCCAAGGCGTGGGCCGATCCCGAGTTCAAGAAGCGCCTGATGGACGACGGCACCGCCGCCGTAGGCGAGTTCGGCATCCCGATGGGCGACGTCGAGCTGGTGGTGGTCGAGAACACCGCCGACGTCCACAACCTGATCGTCTGCACCTTGTGCTCGTGCTATCCGCGCACCATCCTCGGCCTGCCGCCGGACTGGTACAAGAGCCGTAGCTACCGCTCGCGCGTGGTCAACGAGCCGCGCGCGGTGCTGGCTGAGTTCGGCACCGAGATCGCCGACAGCGTCGCCGTCCGGGTCCACGATTCGAATGCCGACATGCGCTATCTGGTGTTGCCCGCCCGGCCCGACGGCACCGACGGCTGGAGCGAGGAGCAACTCGGCGAGCTGGTCACCCGCGACTGCATGGTCGGCGTCTCGCTGCCCAAGTCGCCGGGGGCGTAGCAGCCGGGCCGAGCAACGAGGGACAAACGAGCAAGATTCCCCTCTTCTGTTGCGAGAGAGGGAGCCAAAGCATGATCCGCTATCGCGGAATCGTTTCAACTCACTCCACTCGTCACCCCCGGACTTGTTCCGGGGGTCCATTTTTCCACCGAGTTCCGTGGGTTCCGTGGACCCCCGGAACAAGTCCGGGGGTGACGATCAGGATGCCGAAACATGGTGAGAAATGATCCGATTTGATCGGATCGTGCTTTAGTCTGAGCACCTCACCGCCCGGTCTTGATCAGGCGGCCCTTGACCGTCCGCACCTTCTCGCCGTCCTTGAGGCGGGTGAAGGTGAGCTCCATCCCGGTTCCCGACAGCTTGCGCTCGTAGCGCTGCAGCTGATAGGCGCCTTCCTTGTCGATCACCATCAGATAGACGATCAGGTTATTTTCCTTGATCCGCGCCCACGACATCTCCTTGCCCGACAGCGGATCGCCGCTCGTCCGGCCGACGAACACGCCGGGCCGGGCGGAGGCAATGAAGGTCCGCGACGTCGACTTCTTGCGCACCTTGGGTTTTTTGACGGTGCCGCCGCCCCGGATGACGCTGGTCCAGCTGACCTTGAACCCGCCTTGGTTGGGCGCGGGCGCGGGGCCGATGACCACGTCGAAATCGCGCGCGGTGACAGCGAAATAAAGGCTGTCTTCGTTCTCGGCGACGCCGCCGCCCGAGAACTCGCCGAAGAAATGACTGATCGAAAGCGTCCGCTTCTGCGCCGACGCCGTCGCCGGCAACACGAGCAACGCCACCGCCACGAGCACCGCGATTCTTATCATGATATGCCTCTCCGTCACCGTTTCGCCCATGGGAGCCGTGCCCGGCCGGGCTGTCAAGGCCACTTCGCCACCGGTGGCATCGACATCAGGATCGCTTCGGTGTTGCCGCCGGTTCGGAGCCCGAACTGGGTTCCACGATCATACAACAGGTTGAACTCGACGTAGCGGCCGCGCCTTACGAGCTGATGCTCGCGCTGCTCGGCGGTCCACGGCGCGTCCATCCGGCGTCGGACAATCTCGGGATAGACGGTATGGAACGCTTCGCCAACGGCGCGGGTGAACGCGAAGTCGGCGTCCCAGTCGTCGGTGTCGTGATAGTCGTAGAAGATACCGCCGGCGCCGCGCGGCTCGCCTCGGTGCGGCAGATAGAAGTACTCGTCGCAGCGCTTCTTGAAGTCCTCGTAATAGCCGGGGTCGAAGGTGTCACACGCGGCCTGGAGCGCGGCGTGGAAATCCTTGGTGTCTTTGTCCTCGGGGTAGAACGGCGTCAGGTCGGCGCCGCCACCGAACCAGGCCCGAGTGGTCACGATGAAGCGCGTGTTCATGTGGACCGCCGGCACCTTGGGCGAGCACATGTGGGCGACCAGCGAGACGCCGGCGGCCCAGAACGCGGGATCGTCCTCGGCGCCCGGGATCTGGGCCCGGAACTCGGGCGAGAACGTGCCGTGGACGACCGAGACGTTGACGCCGACCTTCTCGAACACGCGCCCGCGCATGACCGACATCACGCCGCCGCCGCCGCCGTCGGCGTCGTCGCCGCCGTCCGCCGCCGGCCGCGTCCAGCTGGTGCGTTCGAAGCGGCCGGGTGTGCCGGCGTCGTTGGGTGGGCCGACCTCGTCCTCGAGGGCCTCGAAGGTGGCGCAAATCCGGTCGCGCAGCTCGGCGAACCAGGATGCGG
>JASMAE010000256.1 GCA_030754475.1 Rhodospirillales bacterium | reverse complement strand
GCGCTCGTCAGCCTCTGCGTCGGCATCGGTCAAGGGATTGCGGCCGTCTTCGAGCGCGCCTGAAGTCCCGGCGTCAGCGCCCGAGACGGCGGCCTTTTCCCGACTCGGTGCGCGATAGCCCGCCCTCGCGAACCGTGATGTAGGTGGTGGCCACGAAGATCACGAAGCCGCCGGCCCATGTCCACATCGTCGGAATCTCGGCGAACGCGGCGTAGCCGATGATCGCGACCCAGATCAGCTTGGTGAAATCCAGTGGCAGGATGGCGGTCGCGTTCGCCTCTTTGAACGCCTGTGACATCGAAAGCTGGCGCACGACGCCGACCGCGCCGAGCCCGGCGAGCCAGGCGAGCTGGCCGAGGCTTGGCGTCTGCCATACCGGGATCGCCGCCAGCGCCGCCATCGGCGTGTTCAAAAGCCCGAGATAGAGGGTCTGTGTCAGGCTCGATTCGGTTCGCGCCAGCGCCTTGACAGCGATCATGGCTCCACCCCAGGCGACGGCGAAGCCGAGGACCAGCAGCGATCCCGGCTCGATCGCCTCGATCCCCGGGCGAAACACGAGCCAGGTGCCGGCGAAGCCCACCACGAGCGCAGTGATCCGTCGCGCCCGCATCCGCTCACCAAGGAGTGCGACCGCGAGGATGGTCGCGAACAAGGGCGCCGAGAAGCTGAGCGCCGCCACCTCCGCCAGCGGTGAGATGCTCAACGCCATGATCATGGACAACGAGGCGGTGACGTTGAGGGTCGCTCGCAGCGCGTGCATCGCGAAGTGCCGGGTCTTGAGGGACGCAAGACCGCTTCGCACGTAGACCGGCGTCAGGTAGAGCACGCCGAACGCGGAATGGACGAAGGCGATTTCGAAAGGGTGAACGTCGGCCGATAGATGCCGGACGATGCCGTTGAAAATCGCGACCGTGAAGGCGGAAATCAGCATCCATCCCATGCCGCGGACCGTGCTTGGCGTCGCCGCGATTCTCTTGATGCTTGCGAAGAGGGCGCGTATCAAGGCGCCGCTCGTCTCGCCTTTTGGGCGGCCGCGGCGTGGGCGGGTGTCCGAAGGTGCATGGCTCGGCGGGGTCTGGCGTTCGCGAAGGGCCGCAGCATGGGGTTTCATCGTGCTGTTCGTCAAACTCGACGAGATCGTGGTCGCTCGGTTTCGCTTAACCGCGATTCGCGCTGAGCAATCGAGCGGGCAAGGGGCGCGCCACGCGACGCGCCTAGATAGACTCGCGAAAGGCGCCATGTCAGTGTCGGCGCCATGACGGAACCCTCGAATCCTGAGCGCGCCGCGCCGTGCAGCGTGGAGTCGCCGTACGGCTGGCTGGTCGTCGCCGCGTCCATGGTCTTGATGGGGGTCTGCCCGGGCGGCATGTACTTGGTCGTGGTGGCGCTCAAGCCGATCGCGGCCGATTTCGGCTGGCCGCGTTCGGTGCCGTCTTTGGCCTACGCGGCCATCATGGCCGGCATGGGAATCGGAGGCATCCTCTGGGGCCGGGTTTCCGACCGGATCGGCGCCGGTCCGCCGGCGGCGATTGCCGTGGTCGCGGTGGCGACGGGGGCCATGGTGGTCGGCGCGAGCGACGGGCGGCTCCAATTCCTGGCCGCCCACGGCTTCATGATCGGGTTCCTCGGCAACGCTGCGATTTTCACCCCGCTTCTGGCCAACACCACGCGATGGTTCGACCGCCGCCGCGGCCTCGCGGTCGCGTTGGTGGCGAGCGGCCAAGGCGTCGCCGGTGCGGTTTGGCCGCCGGTCTTCCGCTATCTCGTCGAAACCGAGGGCTGGCGGGGCGCCTATGGGACGTTCGCCATCGTCGCGCTGGCGGTCGGGTTGCCGACGTCCGTGATCCTCTTTCGCCGCCCGGCGGTCGCGCCTGGCGAGGGAGGCGCGAGGGTGGTGTCCGACGCCGATGCAATCCTTGGGTTCGCGCCCAGAACCGTGCTCGCGATCCTGGGTCTCGCCATCGTCGGCTGTTGCGTCGCCATGGCCATGCCCATCGTGCACGTGGTCGCGCACGCGAGCGATCTCGGCCATCCCACCATCCGCGCCGCCGAGATCCTTGCCGTT
>JASMAE010000255.1 GCA_030754475.1 Rhodospirillales bacterium | reverse complement strand
CGGTATGGGCGCCGTGTTGCTCTTCGTGACAGTCCTGGGCGCCGAGGGTGATGCCCGAGCCCTCGACCGCCGAGCCGATCTCGGCGATCAGGGTGAACGGCGGGCACACCAGCATGTCGAAACCCGCTTCGCCGGCGGCGCGCATCCGCTCGGCCAGACCGCGCGCGAGCGCCAATCCATCCGCCTTGAGCCCATTCATCTTCCAATTGCCGGCAATCAGCGGCCGTAGCGTCACCGTCATGGAGTCTCCCGCTTTCGTCGGCGTGCCCGGGGCGCGTTAGGAGTAGCTTTCCATGGCTCCAAACTTGACCGGAAGCACATCGCGCGTGGACACGGTGCCCGCATCGTTCTTGATGACGAGCATCAGCTGTTGGGTGTCGGGGTTGCCGGCGGGGACCACCATCCGTCCGTTCGGGCTGAGCTGGTTGATCAGCGCCGGCGGAATCAGCTCAGGCGCCGCGGCCACCAGAATCTTGTCGAACGGCGCGTGCTCGGCCCACCCCCTGGAACCATCACCCACCTTGAGCTCGACGTTGGAGTATCCGGCGCGGCGAAGGTTGTTCTTCGCCTGGACAGCCAGCTCTTCGATGATCTCGATCGTGAACACCGCTCCCGCGAGTTCCGCCAGGATGGCGGCGTGGTAGCCGAGGCCGGTGCCGATCTCGAGAACCCGATCGTCGGATTTCAGATCGAGAAGGTCGGTCATCAGCGCGACGATGAAGGGCTGGGAAATGGTCTTGTCGAACCCGATTGGAAGCGGCCCGTCGAGGTAGGCGTAAAAGAGCAGATCGCTGAGCACGAATGAGTGACGCGGGACCCGGCCCATCACGTCGAGAACCTGATCGTGGATGTTTTCCTTGCCCACGTGAGAGCCGGCGTGGTGGGCGTGGAGCGCGATCACCTGCACCATATCCTGACGAAGCGTCTCGAAACGATCATCGACCATGCCCATTCGACTCGTCCGATTAGAACACGTGGACCGCGGGTTATTGAACGCCTCGCTCCGAGTCTAGTCAATCATGTTCGGCGAACCGCAGACGGGTTGCGAAATGGACGTTTTCGAGCGGGTTGCCGGGTACATCCGCCCCTCCTATGATCCCGTCTCCCCGGGGCGCGCAAGCTATGGCGGCGGGCAACGGGAAACTTTTGCGATTCGAGAATCCGGCGGGACAAAAGATGCTTGAGGCCATTCGAAAGCGTTCGGCTTCGATCGTGGTGAAGGGATTGTTCGTGATCCTGATCCTCGCCTTCGGAGTCTGGGGTGTCGGCGATGTGGTCCGTCGAACCGCCTTTCCCACGCACGTCGCCACGGTCGGGGACGTCGAGATTACGCCCGAGCAGCTCGATCGCGAGATCCGGCGCGAGCTGAGAGTGTTCGAACAGCGCACCGGCGCGACTCTGACCCGCGACCAAGCCCGCGCAATGGGGGTCAATCGACTGGCGCTCGGCACCCTCGTGCAGCGCACGCTATCTGGCATGGCCGCCGCCGATCTCGGGATCGCCGTAAGCGACAAGCTTTTGCAGGCCGACATCGCCTCCAACCCGACGTTTCAAAACGGGTTTGGCGAATTCGATCCGTTTCTCTACGAACAGACACTGCGCGCCCAAGGACTGACACCCAAGGGTTACGAAACGGCCTTGCGGGGCGATCTTTCACGCTATCAACTTTCCCGGGGGCTTCCCGAGCTAGCCAATACTCCGGCGTCGCTCCTCGACCTGGTCTACCGCTTTCGCCAAGAGCGCCGCGTCGCGAAGACGGCGTTCGTGGCCGACGCCGAGTCGGCGGCGATCGGCGCCCCGGACGAAGGTGAGCTCCAGCGTTACCACGAGAGTAACGGAGCTCGCTTCACGGCCCCGGAATACCGCTCGGTGACGGCCGTCGTTTTCCACGTGGACGACCTGATCGGCGAGATCGCCGTCGAAGAGGACCTTTTGCGCCGCACCTACGGCGAGCGCCTGGACGAGTTTTCAACGCCTGAGAAGCGTCATCTTCAACAAATCGTCGTCCCCGATCGCGAGACCGCCGATCGCGTCCATCGCAGACTCGTCGAAGGTGGCGAGTTCATGACGGTTGCCGCCGAGACCGATGGTGTGAACGCCGAAAGCGTCGAGCTGGGGCTCGTCAGCCGCTCCGAATTAGCGGTTTCCGAACTCGCGGCCGCTGGCTTCGCATTGGCCGCGGGCGCGTTCAGCGAGCCGGTCTCATCCCCCTTTGGCTGGCATATCGTCCGCACGATGGAGATCGAGCCGGCGAAGCAGCAAAGCTTCCAGGATGCGCGGGAGACGATCCACGAATCGCTCGCCCGAGAACAGGCCACGGACGCCCTTGTCGACCTTTCCGCGCGACTGGAAGACACGCTTGGCGGCGGGGCGCCGTTGGAGGAAGCGGGATCGTCGCTCGGTCTTCGACTCATCAAGACCGATGCCGTCGACGCAACGGGGCGCGACGCGCAAGGCCGGACGGTCGAAACCGCGGCCACCGTCCCCGAGTTCCTCGCCGAGGCGTTCGCGACTCCGCAGGGCGAAGAAAGTCCCCTCACCGAATCCGGGCCCGACGGTTATTTCATTCTCCGGGTCGACGACGTGACCGCCGCCCGCCTGCGACCCCTTGAGACGGTCCGCGACGAGGTGTTGC
>JASMAE010000254.1 GCA_030754475.1 Rhodospirillales bacterium | reverse complement strand
TGGTGAACAACGGCGCCGTGAAGCTGAGTGCCGAGATTTGGGCGAGCGGGATCATGACGAGCGCCATGAAAAACGACAGCTGAGCGCAGCCGCTGATCAGGCCGCGAAGCGCGTGCAGGCCGAGGCGCGGGGTCCTCAAGTTCCGCAAGCCGTGGCGCAGGATCACCGGCGTGAGCATGAGCAAGCAGAATATACTGCGAATGAAGTTGATCTCGAACGGATGGAGATCGGCTCCGAGCAAGCGGATCAGGGCCATCATGACCGTGGCCATCAATCCGGCGAGCACGAATAGCCCTATGCCCCTGTGAGTGCCCGGCAACTCGCCGATCCATTTTAGGGTAGTGAGCAAGCGCGGCCTCTCCGTGGGAGTGGGCCGGGGTTCGGCCGCGTCTAGTGTGACAGCGATGGGCCGGACAGTCTCGCTCGTGGTGGCAAGCTCTAAGTTCGGCTTTCGGCTGATGGCGATGAGTGGACGTTCTGAGAGCCGTTAATCTCCGTCCGCTTTACCCCTCAGAGCGGACTAATTTCAGGACTGGCGACAAGGTCCGATCCTGACCCATTCCAGACATGTCGATTTGCGCAGCGCAGGTTCAAGTTGCTGGCGCGCAATCTTCAAATGTTGACTCAACGTGTGAAGGTTCCAGTCCAGAATCTTGGGATGTTCCCCCTCCGGCAGGACCAGCAGGATCGCGGTAAGTCTCATCCAACGCGCGAAGGATCAGACAGTTGACAATCTTCACTCTAGGAATTGATCTGGGAAAGGCCTTAAACCGGGTTCCTTGTGCCCTGCATGGTCCACACATCCGCTAGCGGACCAGCAACCTTGCACGGACTGACGCAGCAACGCGTCGCATAAACCGGGGCCGGTCAGGGGTGTCGCGGTCTACGACTCGCCATCCCGAGAAGGCCGGACGCACTTTGCGAGGAGACAACCGCCATGAATGATGCGCCAAGGGAAGAACTGAAGCAGCCCCGCTTTGAGAAGAACTTCACCGAGTTCATCGGCATCCGCGACGACGGCCACCTGGGGGTGGAGGCGCGCGACTGCGTCGAGCTCGCCGAGACGTTCGGCACGCCGCTCTACGTCGTCAGCGAAAACCAGTTTCGCCATAACTACCGCCAGTTCCGCGACGCCTTCGTCCGGCACTACCCGAACGTCGAGGTCATGTACTCGAACAAGGCCATGAACGGCCCCGCGCTCCGGCACGTCATGAATCAGGAAGGTGCCGGCGGCGACTGCTTCGGCGAGAACGAGCTCTACATCGCGCTCCTGGCCGGACGCACGCCGGGCTCGATGGTCCTCAACGGCAGCAACAAGACGCCGCACGAGATCGAGGTCGCGGTCCTGAACGGGGTCTGCATCAACATAGACGCCATGGGCGAGCTCGACCTCATCGACGAAACCGCGCGCCGCCTCGGCCGCGACGCCGACGTCGGAATTCGCGTCAAGCTCGAGCTCAAGCCGCTCGGCAAGCGCTTCGCGACCCAGATGCACGGGCCCGGCAGCCTCAGCGACCAGGCCCGCAACCACAAGTGGGGCATGCCCCTCGACCAAACCCTGGAACTCGTCAAACGCATCGAGGCGGCGCCGCACCTCCGCTTCCAGGAGCTCAACTACCACCTGAGCCGCATGGACAACATCACCGACGACTTCGTCGTGATGGCGCGCGAGATGGTCGAATGGGCGGCCGCGGTGAAGCGCGAAACGGGTGTTTCCGTGCCGACCCTCGACCTCGGCGGCGGTTGGGCCCAGGGTCGACCCGAAAAGACCGGCCCCCATGGCGAAGACGACGTGGACACGCCCTCGTTCGAGGAGTATGCGAAGACCGTGTGCACGGCCGTGAAGGACGCGTGCGGCGCCCATGGCCTCGATCTGCCGGGGCTCAAGTTCGAAGTCGGCCGGTCCCTGATCGGCAGCGCCGTGGTCGCGCTAGGGCGCGTCGGCGCGACGAAGGAATGGCCCGAGTACGCCAAATCGTGGGTCAACCTCGACCTCAGCACGAATCACCTGTCCCCGGTCGCCGAGGGCTGGCACTACCACGTCGTTGTCGCGAACAAGGCGAACGCGCACGCGGCCGGGCCGGTGGACGTGGTGGGGCCGCTGTGCAGCCCGGATAACCTGGCCTTCGACCGGCCGTTACCGAGCATGGACGCGGGCGATATCGTGGCGTTTCTCGACGCCGGGGCCTACACCGAATCGCGGGCGGCGAACTTCAACGCCCAGCTACGCCCCGCCGCCGTCCTCGTCAGCGGGGATGACGCCGACGTTATCACCGAGCGCGAGCAGTTGCGCGACGTGATGGGCCGCTTCCGGGTTCCGTCGCGCGTCCTAAACCTGTCCTTCGGCCGGACTTAGCCGGGCGGTGCTGCACAACTTAATTTCGACACTGCACTCGAGGCGTGGAGAGCCGCCTCCGAGGACAAGAAAAAGGACGCTGCGCTGGCAGTACTAGCAAACGTAGGATCTCGGGGCCGCGCCTGGGTTCCCATCGGGCGCGATCTGCTCTAGGATCTATCCCATGCACCTCAGCGCCGCCTTCGAATCCGGCAGCATCGAGGTCGTCGAGGCGGCCGATCCGGGCAACGTCCGGCTACGCATCCCGACCGATTCCGCCTCAGACTACCGCATGTGGTTCTATTTCCGCGTCAGCGGCGTTCGCGCGACCGCGCTTCGGCTCGTGTTCGAGAACGCGGGCGAGTGCAGCTATCCATCGGGGTGGGAAGGGGGCTATCGCGTCTCGGCGTCCTACGACCGCGATGACTGGTTCCGGGTACCGACCGCCTACGACGGCACGACCATGACCGTCTCTCACCGGCCCGAGCGCGATTGGGTCTACTACGCCTATTTCGCGCCCTATACGTCCGAGCGCCAGCACGACTTCGTCGGCCGTTGCCTCGCATCGCCCCTTGCGCGCCACAAGATTCTCGGCGCCTCGGTCGACGGCAACGACATCGAGCTCATGACCATCGGGGAGCCCGGCGCGGACAAGCGCGCCTGCTGGTTGATCGCGCGCCACCATCCCGGCGAGACCCAGGGCTCGTTCTGGCTGGAAGGGCTGTGCGAGCGCTTGCTCGACGAATCGGACCCGGTCGCGCGCCGGCTGCTTGCACGTGCGGTCTTCCATGTCGTTCCCAACATCAACCCGGACGGATCCCGGCGCGGCAACCACCGCACCAATGCGGCGGGCAAGAATCTGAATCGCGCCTGGGCCGAGCCGACCATGGAGAAGACGCCCGAGGTCTTCGTGGTCCGCGAGCGCATGCAGGCGCTCGGCGTCGACTTTCTGATCGACGCCCACGCGGTCGAGGGCCACCCCTACACATTCATCATCAGTGGCGACCGGATGCCGTCACTCACCGATCGTCTGCTTCAGCTTCGCACGCGCTTCGACGAGGCCCTGGCCCAGGCGTCCCCCGACCATACGACCGAGTACGGCTACCCGCGCGACGGCGAGCGGCCGGTGCAGCCGACGTTGTGTTCGTCCTGGGTCGCCGAGAAGTTTGCGTGCCTGGCGCTGACTCTCGAGATGCCGTTCAAGGACCACGCCGACCTTCCCGAGCCGCGCGCCGGGTGGTCGCCGGAGCGAAGCCACCGCTTGGGTGCCGCGAGCCTCGAGGCGCTGAACGCGGTCGTCGATGATCTGCGCTAGGAGGCGGGCTCGCCCGTGCTTTATTGCCGGCCCGCCAAGTCCGATAATGGCTCGCCGAAGCGCGCGTTTGGAGCCAAAGGGAGGGTGACGCCATGGCGGATGATCACGACCGTTACGACTATTCGCCGATCGTCGAGCGGCCGGACTATGACTGGCCCGAAGGCAAGCGGCTTGCCTTCTACGTCGCCGTCAACATCGAGCACTTCCACTTCGGAAAGGGGCTGGGTCCCACGCCCGCGCCCGGCTCGCCCACCGACCAGCGAAGCTACGCCTGGCGCGACTACGGCAATCGGGTCGGGGTGTGGCGGATCTTCGATCTGTTGGACGAGCTCGGCTGGCCGGCCTGCCACCTGGTCAACGCGGCCGTCTGCGAGCGGTACCCGCAGATCCTGGACCGCATCCGTGAGCGCGGCGACGAGATCGTCGGCCACGGCCGCACCAACTCCGAAGCTCAAGGCGAGTTGTGGGAGGCGGACGAGGCGGCCCTGATCGACGAGGCGACCATGACCTTCGTCCGCCACGGATTCGAAAGACCCCTGGGTTGGATGGGGCCCTGGATCTCGGAAAGCCCGGTGACGCCGGATCTCCTGAAAGAGGCGGGTTATCTCTACGTGATGGACTGGCCGTGCGATGACCAGCCGATCTGGATGCGCACCCGTGCCGGACCCCTGCTGTCGGTCCCCTATCCGGCCGAGGTCAACGACGTGCCCGCCATGCTGCGCAGATTCGGAATGGCCGCCGATTTCGGGCGCATGATCACGGACCAGTTCGACCAGCTTCTGGCGCTCGCGGACGACCAGCCGCTGGTGTGCGGAATCGCGCTTCATCCCATGGTCGTGGGCCAGCCCTTCCGGTTGGTCCATCTGCGAAGCGCGTTCGAGCACATCGCCCGCCACGCGGACGCAGGAAACGTGTGGTTCGCGCGTCCCGGAGAGATCGCGCGCCACGTGATCGCCCTGCCCGCCGGAACCGTTCCCGGCGGCTGAGGCGCGCCCTATCTTTCTCGCAACGCCAGCCCGGCGGCCGCGTGCAAGAGGCAAAGAGCGGCGTTGTCGACGGTGGTGCATGCGTGGTCGTCGAGGGCGGGGTCGACCTCGACGATGCAGATCCCCTTGACCTTGGGATGGTTCCCGGCGGCGAACGCGGCTTGGTGCAGCTCCCACGATGCGAGTCCGCCGGGCCTGGCCCCGAACGAGCCCGGCGCGAACGCGCTGTCGAGCACGTCTAAGTCGAAATCGACGAAGATCACGTCCGCGCGCCCGGCCAGCGCTTCCAGGTGCCGCGCGACGCAAGGCCCGACACCCTCGTCGCGGGCGGCCGCCGCGCCGACGACGGTGATGCCCCGGTCCTCGCACCAGCCCCGGTAGAAGGCCGAATTGCCGAATGACGAGATCCCGACCTCGATCACGTTGGCGGCCGGCAGGCCGTCGTCGATCAGGCCGCGCACCGGGGCTCCGTTGTGGGGCCCCATGTTGCGGTAGTAGACGCGGACGTCGTGGTGGGCATCGAGCGTGAGTAACCCGGCGCGCTTAAGATCGCACCCCAGCCCGTTGATGACCGGGCGGATCACCGCGTCGTCACCGCCGACGACGACGAGCAAATCCGGATCGCGCGCCAGTGACGGGTGATTCGGCAAGGCGGCGACGGCCCCGGCGATCTCGGCTTGCGCGGCCACGTTGTCGAGATCGCCAATCGCGACGTCGCCGAGGTCCACCGGCCGCACCGCGCCGAGGTCCACGTTCCGGGGCTCGGGCCAACTCACTCCGGCCGCGTAGGGCGAGAACCGGCCGAGCGCCGCGCGCACCATCGCCGGCGCCTCGTGACAGTTGTTGCCGGCGTGCGAGGCCTGCGAGAGCGGCGCGCCGAGCACGGCCAAGAGCGGCGCGTCGCTCGGGAGCCCGTCGGCGTAGCGGCCCTCGAGCCACCACGAGGCGCGAGGCCAGTGCGGATCCTGGGGTGTCGTCATCAGCCCCCTTTTCGGGACGCGCGAACGCGCGCGCGCCGCCGGCTCATCGCCCGATCGCGTAGTTCTGCATCTGGCGGGCGTTTGCGGCGGCCCTGAGGATCTCCCCGTCCTTGACCGCGGCCGTCATGCGGCCCTCGCTCCAGTCGTCGGCGAGCTCGATTTTGTGTCCCCGGCGTTCGAGTTCGGCCAGCGTCGCCGACGAAAACCGGCCCTCCATGACAAGGCGGCCGGGATTCGCCTGGCGCGGGTAGAACGAGCTCGGGAAATGCTCTGAGTGAAAGCTCGGCGCGTCGATCGCTTCCTGCAGGTTCATCCCGAAGTGAAGGTGGCGAAGGAAGAAGTGCAAGGACCACTGGTCCTGCTGATCGCCGCCGGGGGTTCCGAAGGCCATAAAGGGCTTGCCGTCGCGCAACGCGAGTGAAGGCGTCAACGTGGTCCTCGGTCTCTTACCCGGAGCCAGGCTCGACGGAACCCCGTCCTCGATCCAAAACATCTGCGCCCGGGTCGGCAGACAGAAACCGAGCTCGGGAATTACCGGCGAACTTTGCAGCCAGCCGCCGCTTGGCGTCGCCGAGACGAAGTTGCCGTGGCGGTCGACGATGTCGAAGTGGACGGTGTCGCCGGCTGGCGGTCCCGCGACCGTGGGCTCGCCGACGCCAAGCGCGCCCGCGGTAATCGCGGGCGGTGCCGGCCGGACGATTCGGGGCTCGAACCCCGGCACCGCGCCGGGGACAAGCTCGAGCGAGGCCTCCTCGCCGACGCGCGCGCGCCTGGCGTCGTTGTAGGCGTCGCTCAACAGGGTAGCGAGCGGTACCTCGACGAAATCCGGATCGCCGTAGTACGCCTCGCGGTCGGCGTAGGCCAGCTTGGAGCATTCGACCACCGTGTGGACGAATTCGGGATCGCCGGCCGACATACCGGAAAGATCGAACCCCTTCAGAAGCGCGAGCTGCTGCAAGAAGACGGGACCTTGGCCCCAGGGGCCGGTCTTGCACACAGTGAGGCCGTGATAGTCGTAGGTGACGGGCGCCTCGATCGTGGCCCGCCAACGGGCCATGTCGTCGGCCGTGAGGAATCCGCGATGGCGCTCGCCGGTGGCGTCCAGAACCTCGGTCTCGCGGCAGAAGCGATCGACGGCCTCGGTGACGAACCCCCCATAGAAGGCGCGCCGGGCGGCGGCGATCCCGGCTTCGCGGGGGCCGCCTGCGGCCGTCTCCTCGGCAACGAGGCGCAAATAGGTCTCGGCGAGCACAGGGTTGCGGAACAGGCTTTCCGGGCGCGGCGGGCGGCCGCCGGGAAGATAGACCGCGGCGGACGTCGGCCACGCGTTCTCGAACAACGGTTGCACGCCGGCGATGGTGTCGACCACGCGGGGGTGGATGGGGTGGCCGTCGCGGGCGAATCCGATCGCCGGCGCCAGCACGTCGCCCAGCGTCATGGTCCCGTAGCGCTCGAGCATCAGCAGCCAGGCGTCGAACGCGCCTGGAACGACCGCGGCCAGAAGCCCGTTTCCGGGGATGAGGTCGATGCCGAGCGCCCGGTAGGCCTCGAGCGTCGCCGCCGCCGGGGCGGGACCCTGGCCGCAGATCACCTCGGGGCCGTCGCCGCCGGCGGCCGCCAGGATGATCGGCGCGTCACCGCCAAGGCCGCACATGTGCGGCTCCACCACCTGCAGCGCGAAGCCCGTCGCGCACGCCGCGTCGAAGGCGTTTCCGCCCGCCTCGAGGATGGCCATGCCGCTCGCCGTCGCCAGCCAATGGGTGGAGGCGACGACGCCGAAGGTGCCGAGGATTTCCGGGCGGGTCGTGAACGCGGCCATGGGCGTCTCCGCAAGGCTGAACGGAATGGGGGAACGGGGATAAGCAGCGACTATAGCGCCCGTCGCGCAAGCGCGGCAACCGCGGCAACCGGCGCGGCCCGCGCCGCCGGCCGCGGATCACGCGCCTTCGAAGAAGGTGCCGAAGCGCGCCGTCAACGCACCCCTCTACGGTGCCTCGCCGTGGGCGTGGTAATGGCCGAGTGCGTCCACCCGTTTCTTTCGGGCCCGCGCTGTCAGTCCGTCTTCGCCCGCCAGGCGCGAATGCGCACCTCGGCGCGGGCGCGATCGTCGGTGGTGAGCGCGCGGCCAATCTCGTCCCGGCGCTCCGCCGCCCAGGCGTGGCCTTGGCCGGCAGCGAGGCCGAGCCACACGTAAGCCGCCACCAGGTCCCGGGGAACGCTGGTGCCGCCCGCGTACATGTCTCCGAGGTTGAGCTGTGCGACCGCGTCGCCGCGCTCAGCGGCGCGGCGGTACCAGGCCGTGGCGCGGGCCGGATCGGCGCGAACGCCGAGTCCTTGGCGGTAGAGGTTGGCGATCGCGCTCATGGCCCGGGTGTTTCCAGCATCCGAAGCGCGCGTCCAAGCGGCGAGCGCTTCCGCGTAATCGCCGCCGTCGAACGCTTCGACGCCGTCGCCGAGGTCGTCGGCGAACGCGGGTCCTGCCACCGCCAAGGCGATGAGGACTGCGCCGAGCGCCCGCGTCGTGATCCGGCCGATGCCGCGCATGATCGCGATCGTAACATGCCGGGGCGGGCCTATCCGATCACGATCCGATCACGATATCTTTAACGGTTTTGATTGGCGCACCCTCGGCCGTGTCCATAGGTTTCCGCCATGGTTGGAACCGCCGCATTCGGGGGCCGAACGGGTCCCGGCGGCGTCGTAACCGAAGGGTGGGTTGATGCGAGAAAATGTCTTCTTCCGCGTCTCGTCCGTATGCGAGGGCCTGATTCCGCTGTTTGCGCCCGTCTTGGCGTTTGCGGGCCTGATGGTCGTCTTGGGAATCGCTCTGTGACGGGTACGAATTAACATTCGTCCAAGACGGGATAGGCGATTTGGCGCGCTACGTCCGTCCCGATCCGCGCCGCTGAACGCCTAACGCATCATCCACTTAAATGGAATCAACCCGCGCCCGCTCCTAACCGCCCGAAGCATAGGATTCCAAGGGACGCCGGGACGGAGTGCGGGCCGGCCCGATCCCGCGCGCCGCGCGACGACAGCGCATTGACAGCGCATTGACAGCGCCTCGGGATCGGCATTAGTCCTAGGCGCAACGAAGCCAGCGAACTGGCCGACGCTCCGGGCGGTGCCGCGCGGGCGCCGTCCGACGAAAAGCAGGGAAGCTGGTCTTGCCGACTTACGTCAATTCCGACAAGTGCGACGGTTGCAAGGCGCTCAGGCGCTCAGGCGCTCAGGCGCTCAGGCGCTCGAGCGCCCGGCGTGCCGCGGGTGAGGGCGGGGTATTTCGGCGCAGCCATGCCATCGGTCCTTTGCTTTGACGATAACTGGCTGACATTGGGGTAAATTGATGTTCACCAGCAATCCCTTCGCCGAGCTTTCGGCGTCCATACCGCCCACTGTCATGCAGACGTACATCGCCTTCATGATACTCATGGTCGCGGGCGGCACGCTGTTCGATGTCTGGCATAAGAAGAGTGCCAAGTACTTCATCGACAATTGGCGGAATGCAAAGAATAAGGGTACGCAGCAAGTCAGTGGCGGGGAAATGGTGTCCCTGGCGATCCAGACCGCTGTCGTGGACGGCCTGACATCCGGTGAATTCTGCAGCGCGCAGCGCAGAATCGCCCACCTCCTGACAATGTACGGTTTCCTGGCCTACGCGATTACCACCGCCATCATGGTGATCTGGTACCCGACGCCCGCCACGCCCACGCCCGCCATCCTGCCGCAACTGTGGTACATCGGGGCCCTGACGGTTTGCCTTGGCGGTTACTGGTTCTGGTTCTTTATTCGGGTCGACGTTGCCGCCGAGGGCAATTCACCGTTCCGCATTGTGCGTGCTGATCTGTTCATCCTCTCGCTTCTCGCGAGCGTGACACTAGGCCTGATCTGGGCCACGTTGCAGGCGACGGACAGCTCGTGGACAAACGTGTTCCTCGGTTTGTACCTGATCGCGACGACGGTGCTGTTCGGATCCGTTCCGTGGTCCAAGTTCGCACATATGTTCTTCAAGCCTGCGGCGGCCTTCGAGAAAAGGGTGGCCGAAGCGAACGGTTCGAGGAGCAACCTGCCGAAACCAACCGACAAACCCGAAATATTCGGCAGCACCGACCAGCAGACCCGACATTATTAATCGGACAATCTTTGGTCTTCGATAGAGGAAATAACGGGACATCATGCCGACATTTGTTTACATGACTCGTTGCGACGGCTGCGGACATTGCGTCGATATCTGCCCGTCCGACATCATGCACATCGATACCACTTACCGGCGCGCCTATAACATCGAGCCCAATATGTGCTGGGAGTGCTACTCCTGTGTGAAGTCGTGTCCGCAACACGCGATCGACGTACGCGGTTATGCCGACTTCGCCCCCTTGGGCCACAGCGTCAGGGTGCTTCGGGAAGAGGCGAAGGGTACCATTTCATGGAAGATCGAGTTCCGGGACGGCCACGAAAAGGATTTTGTTTCCCCGATCCGGACCACGCCATGGGGATCGATCAAATCACCGGCTGATTACGACGCGCCCAGCCAGGTAGCGATGAAATCCCAGGAACTCGCCCACGAACCGGACGGCCTCAACATCGATAAGTTGCCCGCGTTGACTCCGGATCAACTTAAGCAGGGAGTGGTCTAATGGGTCTGTTCGCGCGCAGGAAAACGATTTTTGTGGATTCGGATATCCTCGTCATCGGCGGCGGCATGGCTGGCTGCGGGGCCACGTACGAATCCAGGTTCTGGGGGCGTGATCTAAAGGTTGTCTGCGTCGAGAAGGCGAACATCGAGCGCAGCGGCGCCGTTGCGCAAGGCCTGTATGCGATCAACTGCTACATGGGCATGCAGTGGGACGAGAACCAGCCCGAGGACCATGTCCGCTACGCCCGGAACGACCTCATGGGACTGGTGCGCGAGGATCTGGGCTACGACGTCGCTCGGCATGTCGATTCCTCGGTACACCTGTTCGAGGAGTGGGGCCTCCCCATGATGAAGGACCCGGAAACCGGTCGGTATCTGCGCGAAGGCAAATGGCAGATCATGATTCACGGCGAAAGCTACAAGCCGATCGTCGCCGAGGCCGCGCGCAAAGCCGCCACCAAAGTCTACAACCGGATCATGGTGACGCATCTGCTGATGGACAAGACGAAGCCCAACCGGGCCGCCGGGGCGGTCGGTTTCAACGTCCGTAATGGGGATTTCTACGTCTTCCGCTCAAAGGCCGTCATCGTCTCCGCCGGTGGTGCGTCGCACATCTTCAAGCCCCGCGCGGTGGGTGAAGGCATGGGACGAACCTGGTATGCCCCATGGAGCAGCGCCTCTGCCTATGCGTTGCCGATCCTCGCCGGGGCCAAGATGACGCAGATGGAGAACCGAATCGTCCTTACCCGATTCAAGGACGGCTATGGTCCAGTCGGTGCTTACTTCCTGCATCTTAAGACTTACACCGAAAATGCATATGGGGATAACTACGAGCCCACATGGTACGAAAATACCAAGGAATTGGTCGGGGATTACATTGATCGGCAGCCGGTGCCGACTTGCCTGCGTAACCACGCTTTTCTTGAGGAAGTGAAAGCCGGTAGGGGCCCCATTCGCATGGTGACGAAAGAAGCCTTCCAGGACCCACATAAGGAGCAAGTCGGCTGGGAGAATTTTTTGGGTATGACCATAGGGCAGGCCGTCGTCTGGGCATCGCAGAATATCGATCCCAAACATATCAATCCCGAGCTGACCACGTCCGAGCCATATGTCATGGGTTCCCACGCCACCTGTTCGGGCGCCTGGGCGAGCGGACCTTCGGACTATGCTCCGTCCGATTACCAGTGGGGTTACAACCG
>JASMAE010000253.1 GCA_030754475.1 Rhodospirillales bacterium | reverse complement strand
TGCGCCCACACTTTCTTCTCAGCCATATGCATCGCCGCTTTCGTCATCTTCTATCTCAATCAATGAGTCCTGAGCCTAGCGGCGTGACGCCGACCGAGAGCCGCCCGACCGGCACGCTTGCGCCCATGGCGTTGACCATGGGCGAACCGGCGGGAATCGGCGGCGAGATCACATTGAAATCCTGGCTGCGGCTTAAGCTTGGAAATCGCCCGTTCTTCGTGATCGACGATCCCGGCCGGCTTCGCGACCTCGGAGCCCGATTGGGGCTTGGGGTTCCGGTTGAAGCGGTGGACGGTCCCGAGCAGGCAACCGACGTGTTCGCGCACGCCTTGCCGGTGTACCCGCTCGATCTGCCGGCGGTACCGGTCGCAGGCACGCTCGACCCGGCGAACGCGGCAGCCGTGCGCTCGGCGATCGAGCGCGCCGTGGGCTTCGTCGTGGACGGCAGGGCGAGCGCGGTCGTGACCAACCCCATCCACAAGGAGGCGATGTACGCCAGCGGATTTCCGTTTCCCGGCCACACCGAGTTTCTGGCCGATCTCGTCGGGTCCAAACGCCCAGCGGTGATGATGCTGGCCTGTCCCAGCCTTCGGGTCGTGCCCGTAACGATCCACATGAGCCTGGCCAAGGCCCTGGCCCAGCTCACAACCGCCGACATCGTGGAAACGTCCTCGATCGTGGACGAAGCGCTCCGGCGGGATTTCTCGATTCCCCGACCGCGACTCGCCGTCGCCGGACTCAATCCGCACGCGGGTGAAGGGGGCGCGATGGGCGCCGAAGAGGCCGACATCATCGTTCCGGCGATCCGTCGCCTGAACGATTCGGGGATCAACGCGTTCGGTCCACTCGCGCCGGATTCGATGTTCAGCGCCCGCATCCGAACAACCTACGATGCGGCCATCTGCATGTATCACGATCAAGCGCTCATTCCCGTAAAGACGATCGACTTCGATGGATCCGTGAACGTCACCCTCGGGCTACCTTTCGTCCGGACCTCGCCGGACCATGGCACGGCGCTCGACATTGCGGGACGCGGCGAAGCCGACGCATCCAGCTTGATTGCGGCTCTCGATTTGGCGGCCCATATGACGCGCCGACGCGCCACCGCCGTGGGCGCGCACTTCGTCCACGCGGGCTGAGGTTTGATCGACCGCCGCATCACCCCTCCGAATCGCGCGGCGGACGCCGGACCGGCGAACCTTCGGCCCTTGCGCGAGATCATCGCGCGGTACGGCCTGAGCCCGCGCCGCGGTCTCGGACAGCATTTCTTGTTGGATCTCAACCTGACCGCTCGGATCGCGCGCGCCGCAGGCGAGCTGCGGGGCCGCAACGTGATCGAGGTGGGGCCGGGTCCTGGTGGGCTCACGCGCGCGCTGCTGGAGGCGGGCGCCGACCGCGTCGTGGCTGTCGAACGGGACCGCCGCTGCGTCGCCGCCCTCGAGGACCTCGCGTTCGCTTTTCCGCAGCGGCTGGTCGTCGTCGAGGCGGACGCGCTCGCACTCGACGTCGCCAAGCTTGCGCGGCCGCCGCGGCGCATAGTCTCCAACCTTCCCTACAACATCTCCGTGCCCCTTCTCCTCGGTTGGCTTCGCCACGCCCGCGACTATGAATCACTGACGCTCATGTTCCAAAAGGAGGTGGCCGAACGTTTGACCGCTGGACCAAGCACCAAGGCTTACGGGCGTCTTTCGGTCATGGCCCAATGGCAATGCCGAGTCTGCAAGCAGTTCGACGTCGACCGCCACGCCTTCGTGCCCCAGCCCAAGGTCCACGGCAGCGTGCTGACATTGACGCCGCGAGCGCAGGTCATCGAGGCCGACTGGGCACCGCTTGAGGCGGTTGTTGCCCATGCCTTCGGCCAGCGAAGGAAGATGCTGCGCACGAGCCTGAGACCGCTTGGCCTCGATCTGGCGAATCTCGGCGTTACCGGAACCGCGCGGGCCGAAGAGCTTGCGATCGAGGACTTTTGTCGGCTGGCGCGTGCGCTTGGAGCACGCTCGTAAGGTACGCGGCCGATGGTCGGGCCCGCTTCCGGGAACGCGGCGCGAGGCGTACACGATGGTCTCGGACATCATGATCGAGGCGGCCCGGGCCTACGAGGCCGGCACGGGATTCGCCGTTGTCGCCAGCGAAGTTAAGAAGCTTTCGAACCGGACGGAGAAGGCGGCGGGCGAGGTCGCCAGCGTCGTCAAAGAACCTGAAGGAAGGCAGGTCTCGCGGGACTGATCTGGCGACCCGGGCCGGCGTTCGCGTCAGCGTTCGCCGCGCAGCCCGACGATGAAGTCGTGAAGGCCGGCTTGCCGTGTCCGCTTCAATCTTTCCGCCCTGAGGATGGCCTGCACGTCGTTCACCGATTCGTCCACGTCCCGGTTGACGATGATGTAGTCGTACTCGAAGTAATGGCTCATCTCGTCCGCCGCCTTGGTCATTCGTCGCTCCACGACCGCATCGCTGTCCTGGGCTCGTTCGCGCAGCCGCGACTCGAGCTCGGCGGTCGACGGCGGCAACACGAACACGCAAACCAGATCGTCCGGCGTGCTTTCGGAAAGCTGTTGAGTGCCCTGCCAGTCGACGTCGAACAAGACGTCGCGGCCCTCGTGAATGGCCTTCATGACGGGCGCCTTAGGCGTACCGTAACAATGATCGAAGACGCGGGCGTGCTCGAGGAACTGTCCTTTCGCCACCATGGTGTCGAAAGTCTGCTGATCGACGAAGTCATAGTCCTTGCCGGCGAGCTCGCTCGGACGCTTGGCGCGGGTCGTGGCCGAGAT
The DNA here is from genome assembly GCA_030754475.1 of Rhodospirillales bacterium. Classification (GTDB taxonomy): domain Bacteria; phylum Pseudomonadota; class Alphaproteobacteria; order Rhodospirillales; family JASLLV01; genus JASLLV01. The sequence continues at coordinate 2,494 of JASMAE010000253.1, read as the reverse complement.
GGACATCGTCAGCCCCGGCTCGCGCCGCAAGAGCTCGCGCGATATGGTCGTCTTTCCGGCGCCGGACGGCGACGACAGCGCCAGCATTAGTCCCCTTCGGCGAATCGCCCCACCGCTACTCAAGGTTTTGAACCTGCTCGCGAAACTGCTCGATTACCGCCTTCAGATCCAGGCCCACGCGCGTCAACTCCAGATCCGACGCCTTCGAGCACAGAGTGTTCGCCTCGCGATTGAACTCCTGGCACAGAAAGTCCAGTCGCCGTCCCACCTCGCCACCGTCACTGAGCAGGGCCCGGGCGGCCTTTGTGTGTCCACGCAGGCGATCCAGTTCCTCGCGCACATCCGATCGCGTAGCCAGAAGCGCCACTTCCTGCATCAATTTCTCTTCCGGCAGCGCCGGGACCAGGTCGCTGAATTCCTCGATGCGCGCGCGAAGCCGCGCCTTGATGGCGTCCGGTTGCGTCGCCGCGAGGCCGGAAGCTTCTTCGCACAATGCTGTCATGCGATCGAGGTGGGCCTCGAGAATGGAATATAGGTGTCCGCCCTCCGCCGCGCGCATCTCGACCAACGCTTCGAGGGCCGCGTCCAGACCGGACAGCACCGCTTCGCGCAAAGCCGCGATCCAATCCTCGGGATCTTCCTCGGACGCCGGTTCGATGACGCCCCGAACCGCGAGCAACCCGTCGATGCTCGGCGGCCGGGCCTCGGGAAACCGACCTTGAACCTCGGGAATAGCGGCGGCGAGTGTGTCAAGAACGTCGTGGTTGATCCGGTAGCGGCCCTCCGGCGACTCGCGCGTGATCGTCAAGGTCGCGGACACGTTTCCTCTATGCAACCGCTTTGCCACGCGCTCGCGAACGGCGGGATCGAGAGGCTCCATGCGGTTCGCGAGCCGGCAGCGAACGTCGAGCCCGCGGCCGTTGACGCTTCGAATCTCCCACGACCAGCGCGTCGCATCGAGTTCGCCGCGCGCGACCGCGAATCCGGTCATTGAGGACACGGCGCCGCGCCCGCGCGTCACGATCCGCTGTCCGAGTGCTGGCCGCGGGTCTTGCGCCAGCGCGCGACGTTGCGACGATGCTCCGCATAGGTCCGCGCGAAGGCGTGGCCGCCGTCGCCGTCGGCAACGAAATACAGCTCGTCCGTTTCCAGCGGGTTCATTGCCGCCCGAAGCGAGGCCCGCCCCGGGTTGCAGATAGGCGCCGGAGGCAGCCCCCGCACGATATAGGTGTTGTACGGAGAAACCGTCGCGAGGTCGTCACCGCCTAGGCTCCGCGCGAGCGGGCCGTCTCCCGAAGTCAGCGCATAGGCGACCGTGGGGTCGGACTGTAGCTTCATGTTCCGCCGCAGCCGGTGGACGAATACGCCGGCGATACGTGCGCGTTCGTCCTCGCGTGCGGTTTCCTTCTCGACGAGGGACGCGAGAATCACGGCCTCGCGTGCATCGGCCAACGGCAGCGCGGGAGCACGGCGCGCCCACAACTCATCCACGGTTTCGGCCATGGCCGACGCCGCGCGTGCAATCATGGCATCGCGCGAATCCCCGTAGGAAAAATGGTAGGTCTCGGGCAAGAGACTTCCCTCCCCGGGAACGGTGCCGACTTCACCCATAAGCCCCTCGGTCGCGAGAAGTTGCCGCATGACCTCCGCCACCGTGAGACCTTCGACGATGGTCAAGCGCCGGACCACGGTCCGGCCATTCCGCAACAAATCCAGAACCTCGCGGGGACTGATGCCCGGTGCGAACGCGTACTCGCCGGCGCGCAAGGACGCGCCCACGCCCATCAGGCCGACCGCCGCAGTGAAGACCCTCGGCTCGGCCAGGACGCCGACCTCGCCGAGCCCGTTTGCGATCGAATCGACGCTGGTCCCTGAGGGGATGACCACCACGGCCTCGCTGCTCAACGGACCGGGCCGCATGTATTCGGCAAATCCCCACGCCAACACCGCGGCCGCGGCGAACGCCGCCAGCAGGCCGGCCACGGCGATGCGGGCGACGTGTCGCGCCATCGCGTCAATCCAGCGGCTTGAAAATGAGCGAGGCGTTCGTTCCGCCGAAGCCGAACGAGTTCGACAATACGGCCCGAACCTCGCGTTCCTTGGATTCGTGGGCGACAAAGTCGAGATCACAACCGTCGGCGGGATTGTCGAGGTTGAGCGTCGGAGGAACCACGCCGTGGATCATGGCGAGGATCGAGTAAACGGCCTCGACCGCGCCGGCCGCGCCCAGAAGATGGCCGATCGCCGATTTCGTTGACGAGATCGACAATGATTTTGCTGCGCTTCCGAACGTCTTTTTCACCGCCGCCAGCTCGACCTCGTCTCCCGCCGGCGTCGAAGTTCCGTGCGCGTTGATGTAGTCGATGTCGTCGGGCCCGAGGCAAGCGCGTTTCATCGCCGCCCGCATGCACCGGATTGCGCCGTCTCCGCTGGCCGCAGGTGCGGTGATGTGGTGGGCGTCTCCGGACATGCCGTAGCCCACGAACTCGGCGTA
>JASMAE010000252.1 GCA_030754475.1 Rhodospirillales bacterium | reverse complement strand
ATCCACCGGCAAGGCTATCACGATGGCGCCGGTCGCGGAAGCCTCGCCCGGCCGGCGCCCCATTCGTTTCTTACCTTTCCAGGCCGGACTAGGCGTCGGACCGTTCGGACTTGTCCTCGGGCTCCTCGGGCGCTTCCGGCGAACGTGTTCGCGCGTCTTCGCTCAGACCGGCCGCGGATTCGAGAGCCCGGTCGGCCGAGTCGGTGCCCTCGGCTTCGGCCTCGATCTTGGACTCGCCACTTTCCTCGAAGACTTTGGGTGCGCGTTCTTCCGGCACTTCGTCCTCGTCGGTCGCGACCATGGCCCGGCCCGTTCGCTCTTGGATAATCGCCTCCTCCACGGACCGGGCGACGTTGGCGAGGACTTCGATCTGAACCTCCGGGTGGAGGTCGACACGGATCCGGTGAAGACCGATCGCCTTGATCGGGCGATCGAGTCGGACTTGCTGGCGGTTGATGCGGACGCCCGCTTCGGTCGTGCCATCGGCGATGTCGCGCGCATTCACCGAGCCGTACAGCTGTCCGGCCTCGCCGGCTTGGCGCAACAACGTGATGGTCAGCCCCTCCACCTTCGCCGCGACGGATTCGGCTTCGGTTCGTTGCTCGAAATTCTCCGCTTCGAATTGCGTGCGCCTTTCCTCGAAGACCTTTCGGTTCTCGGCGGTCGCCCGCAGCGCCTTGTTCTGCGGCAGGAGAAAATTCCGCGCGTGGCCGGGTTTAACGTTCACGACGTCTCCCATCTGGCCGAGATTCTCGATGCGCTCCAATAGGATGACTTCCATTCTCAGCTCTCCTGATCGTTTGTTCGCGCCGGCGCGCCGCCTTCGCCGCGGGGCCCTCCCTTCCGGCGCAATCCGTACCAAACCTCGGCCGCGCCGAGCGCCCCGACCAACATGACCCCGTTCGGCCAACCGAGGATGACGAGCGCCAGATAGAAGCCGACGAGCGCCATGCCGGGAATGATCGTCCGATGGGCGTACGCGTGGGCGACGGCGAGGCCGACAAAGACGAACGGAACGGCCGACACGAGCGCGACGTTCCGGCCAACGTAACCGGCTTCTCCGGGGCCGAATAGGGCCGTCGCGCACGCCGCGACCAACAGCCACGACGCCCAATCGGGAAGCCTGAGGTCGCCAAACCGGGGGCTCGGCCGGGCATTCCAGCCCAGCCGGCTCAAGATCTTCTGTGCCAGGGCGGCATTGAGTACGATGAGGACGACCCAACCCGCGGCCACGCTTCCCATGAAGACGGGGGCGAAGTGCTGGATAAAGTCGCGACGGAGCGCATCCGCCAAATCGGGAAGGAAGGCGTTCACGTACGCGGTGAGCTGCGCCGTCGCCGCCGTCTCGATCCCGGGGCCGACTGGGATCAAGAGCACACTCACGGCAGCGAGGAGCGCGGCCGCGAATCCGGTGAGGCTGCTCAAAATCAGGCCGATCGGATACCACTCGGCGCTTCCGTCCGGCCCTTGGATGCGGAGCGTAGCCTTTCTGTTGACCATCCACGCGGGCAGCGCATGAACGATGGCGTATGATGCGCCGCCCGAAACCCCGTTCAGAAGGGCGCTGACCACGACCCCGGTCGCACTCGCGATCGCGCCCGGGCCGACGCCGCGGCTCAATCCCACGAGGAAGAGCGGCAACGGCACCAAGTTGACGAACGCCCAGGCCCCCGGCACGCCGGCGAATAGCGAGGCGGCGAGCAAAGCGCTCGCTGAGCCGCCTCCAAAGGCGATCAAAGTTTCCCTGGACATGGCTTGGTTCCGGCCAACGATGCTTCCCTTGGATCGCTCGTCTTCCATCGTCCCGTCCGCGACATCTTGGGCGGCCGCGCGACTCGGGAGCGCGATTGGGGGACTCAGGCGCGCGGACGGCGAAAAATTATTTGACGACGAAAGGCAACAGCGCGAGATACCTCGCGCGCTTGATGGCGCGCGCCAATTCGTTTTGTTTTTTCGCGGAAACGGCGGTAATGCGGCTGGGAACGATCTTGCCGCGTTCCGAGACGAACCGCTGCAGAAGCCTGATGTCCTTGTAATCGATCTTGGGCGCGTTCCTGCCCGAGAACGGACACGTCTTGCGACGCCTGAAGAATGGTCGCCGGGTGCCCGCCGAGGCGGAATCGGTTCGGGCGTCGGCCGGGGGGCTCATTGTTTTTCTTCCTTTTCGGCTTTCTTGTCGGCGGGCGGGCGGGCCTCGGCGTCGCGTTCGCTCGCGGGGCCTCGGGAATGACGCGGGCCGCGGTCATCCCGGCGGTGTCGATCGTCCCGTGCGGAACCGCGCTGCATCATCGCCGAGGGCCCTTCCTCCAACTCGTCCACCCGAATCGAGAGATAGCGCAGGATGTCCTCGTGTAGCCGCATCTGCCGTTCCATCTCTGCGATCGAGCCGGACGGCGCGTCGATGTTGAAGAGCACGTAGTGCCCCTTGCGGTTCTTCTTGATCCGATAAGCGAGATTCTTTAGGCCCCAATACTCTTGCTTGGCGACCTTTCCACCGGTGTCCTCGATGGCCTTGACGAAGTTCTCCGTGAGCGCCTCGACTTGGGGCGCGGAGATGTCCTGGCGCGCGATGAACACGCTTTCGTAATAGGGCAAAGCGACTCCCCCTTTTGGATTTTCTCAACCCGCATTCGGCCGGCAATCCGCCACCGGCGCGTCGCGAGCATAGCCGATCACCCTCGG
>JASMAE010000251.1 GCA_030754475.1 Rhodospirillales bacterium | reverse complement strand
GACAGCGACGACACCGTTCGCGATCTCTCCTTCCGCCGAGACCGGAATCGCGCGCGCCGGCGACGTTGCCCGCAACTCCTCGTAAATCGCGCGCGCACGCGCGCCGTCCACGCCGATCACGGCGATCGCGCCGTCGCCCTGGCGCGCGAAGATCCGCCGCTTTGCCGCGACATAGCCGTCCATACCGCCGTGACGCTCGAGATGGTCGGCGCTGACGTTGAGGAGGACGGCGACGTCGAACGCGATCGTCGAGATCAGCTCGAGCTGGAAGGAGGACAGCTCCAGGACGTAGAACGCGCCGCGCTCGAGTGCGGCCAGGTCCATCGCCGGCATGCCAAGGTTGCCGCCGACGGCCACCTCGTGTCCGGCTGCGGACAAGATGTGCGCGATCAAGGCCGTCGTCGTCGACTTGCCGTTCGTGCCGGTAACGCCGACGAAGGACGCTTCCGGCCGGGCGCGCCCCAGAAGCTCGATGTCGCAGACGATCTCGCAGGCCGCCGCGCGGGCAAGCTCGACGATCGGGTGCGCTCGCGGGTGGCCGTGGGGCACGCCGGGAGAGAGCAACAGCATGCGCGGTAGGCGCCAGTCACATCGTGCCAGATCGACCAGTGAAATCCCGGCCCGGCACGCGCGCGAGCGCGCAGTCTCGTCGTCGTCCCAGGCCCAAACGCGGGCGCCGCTGCGCCCGAGCGCCATCGCCGCGGCGGTGCCCGAGCGCCCGAGGCCGAGCACCGCGACCGGAATACCATCGTAAGGCAGGGAATCGATCATTCAGCTCTACCGAAGCTTGAGCGTCGAAAGGCCCGCCAGGGCCAGGATCGAGGCGATGATCCAGAATCGGATGACGATGGTCGGCTCGGCCCATCCCTTCTTCTCGAAGTGGTGGTGCAGCGGCGCCATGCGGAATATCCGGCGCCCCGTCAGCTTGTACGAGATCACCTGGACCACGACCGAAATCGTCTCAAGCACGAACAGCCCGCCAACGATGGCGAGCACGAGTTCGTGTTTGGTGACCACGCTGACGGCCCCGATGGCGCCGCCGAGCGCCAGCGATCCCGTGTCCCCCATGAAGATCTTGGCCGGTGGTGCGTTGAACCACAAAAATCCCATGCCGCCGCCCACAAGCGCGCCGCAGAAAATGGCGAGCTCGCCGCTGCCCGGCACGTAGTGAAGCTGCAGGTAGTCGGCGAAAACGGCGTTCCCGACCAAATATGAGATCAGGGCGAAGACGCCGGCGGCGATCATCACAGGTCCGATCGCGAGGCCGTCGAGCCCGTCGGTCAGATTGACCGCGTTCGACGCGCCCACGATCACGAACGCGCTCAGGATCAGGAACGACCAACCAAGCGGGATCAGCATGTCCTTGAAGAACGGCACCGCGAGCGCATCGCTCAAGTGCGGGGGCAGGATGCGCATGATCCAATAGCTCGCCGCCACCGCGACCAGGCCCTGCACGACGAGCTTCAGCGTACCCGGCAGACCCTCGCTGTTGCGCCGCGCCACCTTGAAGTAGTCGTCGCAGAACCCGATCAGACCGAAACCGGCGGTCACGATCAGGGCCGCCCAGATGTACGCGTTACCGAGGTCCGCCCAAAGAAGCGTGGAAACGCCGAGCGCGAGCAGGATCAGAAGCCCGCCCATGGTCGGCGTTCCCTGCTTGGTGATCAGGTGTTCCGCGGGACCGTCCGCGCGAATCGGCTGGCCGCCGTTCTGTCGCCGCTTCAATACGGAGATGAGCAGCGGTCCGAACATGAAACTGACGACGAGCGCAGTGATCACCGCGCCGCCCGTACGGAAGGTGAGATAGCGAAAGACGTTGAACACCGAGAACTGGTCGGCGAGCGGATAGAGGAAGTTGAACAGCATGACCTTGTCCTCAACGTCCCGTGACCGCGCGCCGCCTCGTTGCCGCCGGGGCGTCGTCGGACGCCAACAGGGAACGCACCACGCAGGCCATCCCCACGGCCGCAGAGCCTTTGACCATGATCACGTCGCCGGCGCCCGCGACGGCCGCGACGGATCCCGAGATCCCGGCGGCATCGGCGGCGCTGGCGCCGCACATCGCGGCCGGCAATGCGTCGAAGAGGCGCTCCATGGCGGCGCCGGCGGTGAACACCAGATCCACGCCGGAGCGCTCGAGCGGTTCCAGCAGCGCCTCGTGAAGAGCGGCCGCCTCGTCTCCCAACTCCAGCATGTCGCCCAGGACCGCGATGCGACGCCCGCCGGGCCCCGTGGGGGCGGCTCCGAGAACCGCGAGGGCCGCCTCCACGGAGGCCGGGCTCGCGTTGTAGCTCTCGTCGATCACGAGATATGTTCCGCCCGGCGCAGACACGCGGCACCGTTGCCCGCGCCTGGGAAGCGGCGCCATGTCGGCGAGCGCTTGCGCCGCCGCGCCGACGTCGGCGCCGGCCGCGTGAACGGCGCCGAGCACGGCCAAGCTGTCGATCACCCAATGGCGTCCCGGCGCACCGAGGCGGTAGTCGAGGCGCTTCCCGCAGACCTCGGCGGCGACGACACTCGCCTCGGCGGCGGGCGTCGCGTCCACGAGTCGCACGTCGGCTTTCGCGGAGGCGCCGAAACCAAGGACGCGCGAGACGCCGGCGGCGCGCGCCGCGGCCTCGAGGCGGGCGAATTGCGGATCGTCGCGGTTGAGCACCGCGATCCCACCGGCCTCGATCCCGTCGAAGACCTCGGCCTTGGCGTCCGCGATCGCGGCCAGCGACGCGAAGAAGGCGCGGTGAACCGCCGCCACGTTGGTCACGACCGCGACGTGCGGGCGCACCATCCGCGAGAGCGGCGAGATTTCGCCGGCACGGTTCATGCCGATCTCAAACACGCCGAACGCGCTGCCGGGCGGCATGCGGGCTAGGCTCAGCGGAACGCCCCAGTGATTGTTCAGGCTTCCGGCACTGGCCGATGTCGGGGCCTGGCGCGCGAGCACGAGCTTCAACGCCTCCTTGGTCCCCGTCTTGCCCACGCTTCCCGTTACGGCGATGACCGTTGCCGTGCTTGATTTGCGCGCCCAGGCGCCAAGTCCGTTGAGAGCGTCCATCGTGTCGCGGACCACGACCAACGGCGCGTCGGTGGCGGCGCCCTTCGGCGCCTCGTGAACGACCGCCGCGGCGGCTCCGCGGCTGAACGCATCGGCAAGGAAATCGTGACCGTCGAAGTTCGGGCCCTTGAGCGCGATGAAGAGATCACCTGGCACAATCGAGCGGCTGTCGATGGAGACGCCCGAGGCCGAGAACGGGCGCGTGAAATGCCCCCCGGTCGCGCCCGCAACGGCGGTCTCGGTCCACGGGGCCGCTGTCTCCGGCGTTCGGACGTCGCGAATCATTGCCCCACCTTGGCGAGTGCGTCGCGAACCACCTCGGCGTCGTCGAAAGGGTGGACCCGATCGCCGACGATCTGTCCGCGTTCGTGCCCCTTTCCTGCGATCACGAGAACGTCTCCGCGCTCCAATTCCGCGACCGCGCGCGCGATAGCGCAACCGCGGTCGCCAATCTCGGTGGCCCCCCGGCAGCCCGCCAGGATCTCCGCGCGAATGGCGGCCGGGTCCTCGCTCCGGGGATTGTCGTCGGTGACCACGACCCGGTCGGCGAGCGCCGAGGCCGTGCGGCCCATTTCCGGCCGCTTGCCAGGATCACGGTCGCCCCCGCAGCCGATCACCACGCTCAAGCGGCGCGCGGTATGGGGACGCAGTGCCTTCAAGACGGCGCCCAGCGCATCGGCCGTATGGGCGTAGTCGACGAACACTGGCGCGCCGCACGGGTGCCGGTCGACCAATTGGACGCGCCCCGGCGCACCTTCGAGCACCGTCAGCGCCTGGACCGCGGCGTCCGGATCGGCACCGCAAGCGATCGCGAGACCAAGCGCGCACAACGCGTTGGAGATCTGGAAGGCGCCAACGAGAGGAAAATCGATGTCGTAGGTCCTTCCCTTCACGCACACCGTCAATCGCTGGCCGTTCCCGGCTGCGCTCGCGCCATCGAGGCGGATGTCGCCCGCGCCCTCTCCATAGGTCGTCACGGCGAGGCCGCGCGATCGGCACGCCGTCTTGACCGCCTCGAAGAACGCGGAGTCGGTGTTCAGAACTGCAGGAACCCCGGGGTCCGCGATCTCGGTAAACAGCCGCAGCTTGGCACCCAGGTAGGCGTCCATGGTTCCGTGGTAGTCCAGGTGGTCGCGGGTCAGGTTCGTGAACGCGGCCGCGGCAACATCGACCCCGTCCAGCCGGCACTGGTGAAGCCCGTGGCTCGAGGCCTCCAACGCGAGGTGGTCGATTCCGCGCTCGGCGAGCGCCCGTAATTTTTCGTGCAGATCGACGGGATCGGGCGTTGTCAGGTTTCCGCCGATCTCGTAACCGGTGGCCGCGATCCCGAGCGTGCCCATCCCGGCGGCCGCGTGACCCAACCGTTCCCAGATCTGGCGCAGCATCCAGACCACCGATGTCTTGCCATTGGTACCGGTGACGGCGACAACCGTCTTCGGTTGCGCGCCATAGAAGCCGGCCGCCATCCGCGCGAAGATGCGGCGCGGTTTGTCGTCGATCAGGAGCGCCGCCGGCCCGGCCTCTCCGAGCCCGGTGCCAGGGGGACCCAAGACGGCCGCCGCCCCGCGGCGCAACGCCTCTGCGACGAATCGCCGACCATCGAGACGGCTGCCCGGAAACGCGGCGAACAAATTCCCGGGCGCGACAAGGCGCGAGTCACTGGTCAGCCCGGTGATCTCCACGTCGTCGGTCAGAAGCTGGCCGGTCAACTCGGGCGTCACTCCCCGCAAGAGTTCAGTTAGCAACAAGGTTGCGCTCCCGCGCCCGCACCCCGCCTGCGGCGCTGACGGGGGACAAGGCGGGATCACGGATTTCGCTCGTCGTTTGGGGCGCCAAACCCAGAAGTGGCGCGATGCGCGCGATGAGCCGGGCGGTCGCGGGCGCGGCGACCCAGCCGCCCGTCGCGTAACCGAGGGTCCCCTCGTTCCCTTTCGGCTCGTCAATGAGGGTCAAAAGCACGTAGCGGGGCGCCGACATTGGAAAGGCCGCAACGAAAGACGAGATCAAGGCGTTGGCGCTGTAACGGGCGCCGACCACCTTCTCCGCCGTGCCAGTCTTGCCACCGACGGCAAATCCCGGAACCTCGGCGTTCTTGCCGGTGCCGTTAACGACGACGTAGCGCATGAGCCCGCGCATGATTCGCGACGTCTCCGCCGAGATCACCCGCCGACCGTCCGCGGCACGCCCTTCGGGGGTCTTGATCAAGGTGGGCGGAATCAGCGTTCCGCCGTTGACCAGCGCCGCAACCGCGCTGGCGAGTTGCAGCGGGCTGACCGCGAGGCCGTGGCCGTAGGCGACGGTCATCGTGTTGATTTCGCGCCAGGGATCGGGGATGAGCGGGGCGCCCACTTCGGGAAGCTCGATCGCCGATCGATCGAACAGGCCCAACTGCCGCAAGTAGTGCTGCTGGACCACGCCACCGATATCGAGCGCCATCTTGGCCGCGCCGATGTTCGACGACCGATTCAGGATCTCGGGAATCGTGAGCGGCGTGTCGGTAGGGTGGAAATCGGTGATGGTGAAACGCGCAACCCGAATGGGGCGGCTGGCGTCGTACAGATCGTTCAGGCCCACGGTTCCGCTGTCCAGGGCGGTCGCGGCGGTGAACAGCTTGAACGTGGAGCCCATCTCGTAAACGCCCTTGGTCACCCGGTTGAACCCGCCGTCGCCCGCGGCCGTCGCCGGCGCGTTCGGGTCGAAGTCAGGAAGCGACACCAGGGCAAGGACCTCACCCGTGCGCACGTCGAGCATCGCGCCGGCAGCGCCGATCGCATCGAAGGCGCGCATGGCGCGCGCGAGCTCGTCCGCCATCACCGTCTGAACCCGCAGGTCGAGGGAAAGCCTGAGCCGCGCGGCGCCCCGGGACAACGTGTCCTGAAAGGCGCGTTCGACACCGGCGATGCCGTTGCCGTCAACGTCGGTGGCGCCGAGTACGTGGGCCGCGTGACGGCCCAGGGGATAGACCCGGCGCTCCTCGCGCCGGAACTCGAGGCCAGGAATGCCGAGGCGATTGACCTCGTAGACCTGCCGAGGCGCAAGGTTTCGCTTGAGCCAGACGAATCCGGCCTCCGATTCGAGCTTCGCCAGCACCGTCTCGGGATCAAGACCGGGGATGAGAGCGGCAAGCGCTCGCGCGACCTCGGGCCCGTCCTTCACGTTCTTCGGGTTGGCGTACAACGATGCGGTGGGCAGGCTCGTCGCGAGCACGATCCCGTTGCGATCGACAATGTCAGCGCGGCCGGACGTGCCCGCGTATTGGTCAGCGCGGCCGGACGTGCCCGCGTATTGTCGCGCTGCGACGAGTGCGTCGCCCTTGGGGACGGCGGGCATCGAAAGCCAGACGAGACGACCGGCGATCACCATGAAGACGGCGAGGAACAAGGCGCCGGTCACCAAGAGCCGGTTGCGGCCGGTTTCGATCGTCTCCTTGCGAACGCCCTCGACGCGGACGCGGGCGCCGGTCGCAGTGGGCGACACCCAAAACCGGGATTCTCGCGCCTCGGGAATACGCGCGCCCCGCATCAGTGTTCGTCCGTCCCGTCGGGCGCATCCGGTACCCGTTGCGGGAGCTCCGCCATCGAGGTCAGCTGGCCGGGCGCGACGGGCTCCATCCCGAGAAGGCGAGCAGCCATGGCGCCGAGACGCGCCGGATCGTTCAGATGGCTCCACTCGGCTTCGAGGACCCGGATCGATTCCCGCTCGGCAACGATCGCGTGATCGAGCGCACCGAGCTGGTTCTCGAGATCCTTGATCCGATACTCGAGCAAAAAGACCGCGAGCCCGATGCCACTCGCGAGGATCACGGTCAAGAGGGTGGCCGCGCGCATCGCGTCCCCCGTCCTACGCGGCCCGAGGCGCGAAATCGCCCCGAGCCCAAGGGGTCCAGGCAGGCGCCGCCACGCGTTCGCCGGCGCGCAAGCGCGCGGATCGCGCCCGTGGGTTGGAAGCGACCTCCTCGGCCGTCGGCCGATGGACGCCGCGGTGGAGCAAGTGAAAACTCGGCGAAGGCCGTCGGTCATCGCCTTCGGGCACGTGCCGCGACGGCCGCGGGGCGGTCCCCGAACGCTCGGCGAAGAAGCTCTTGACCCTGCGGTCCTCAAGCGAATGAAAGGATATCACCACGAGCCGCCCGCCGGGCCGCAGCAACGCTTCGGCGGCGCCGAGCCCGCGGTCCAACTCGTCGAGTTCATCGTTGACGTAGATGCGAAGCGCCTGGAACGTCCGCGTCGCCGGATCGATGGCGTGTGCCGACGTGCGAACGACGCGGCGGCAAATGTCGGCAAGCGCCCGGGTGGTCGTGATCGGCGTTCGCGCCCGGGCCTCGACGATGGCGCGCGCGACGCGCCGCGCCGCCCTTTCCTCGCCGAAGGCCCGGATGATGCGCGCGAGCTCGGCCTCGGAAAGCGTGTTCACCGCTTCGGCCGCGCTCAACCCGCGGCTTTCCATGCGCATGTCCAGCGGGCCGCCGCCGCGAAAGGAAAAGCCGCGCCCGGCATCGTCTATCTGCATGGACGAGACACCGAGGTCGAGCACGACTCCGTCGACCCATTCGACCCCGACTCCGTGGAGAAGCTCGACCATGTCGCCGAAGCGGCCCTTGAGCATCGCGAGGCGGCCCCCGTAGCGGCGCACGAGATCGCGCGAGCCGACGACGACGTCGGGATCGCGGTCAATGCCGAGGACGGTGCAGTCAGCGGCGTCCAGCACGGCCCGCGCGTGTCCCCCGGCCCCGAAGGTCCCGTCAAGGTAGGTTCCGCCGTCTTGCGGCCCGAGCGCGTCGAGAAGTTCGCGCACCATGACCGGCGTGTGCGCGGCGGCCCGTTCACGCGCCGCGCGCCGCATCAACCTTCTCCTTCGCTTGGAAGCTTGAGGGTCGCTCCGCGCGAGCGCGCGCGTTCGAACGCCTGGTGACGGTGGCGTTCGTAATCCTGCGGATCCCAAATCCTGAACTGCGCGCCTCGGCCCACGAACATCGCCTTCTCGCCCAAGTTCGCGTGCTCCATCAACTCCGCGGGCACCACGATTCGGCCCTCGGGGTCGAACGGCAGCCGGTCGGCGTTCTCGAGTATGATGAGGGCGAGGTCGTCCTGCTCGTCGGAAAAGTAGTCGAGACCGGCAACACCACCACTAAGGCGCTTCATGAACGCCTCGCCGCAGGCGTCGATCGCCGGATACTTGAAAGAAGGATAGGCGAAGATCCCGGCGAACCCGTCGGAATCGAGCGCGTCACGAAACGACTTGGGCACGGAAACCCGCCCCTTGCGGTCGATCTTGTTGACGTGCCTGCCAACCAGAAGCGCCATGTCGTGCCTCGCGAACGCCGCGCCCCCACGGCCCGGAACCGGAACCGAACCCGACCCCGAAACGGACAAAAAGCGGGCCGGAAACGGCCTTCAAAGGTCGCCCAACCCGTGGTTTTAATTGGGATATCATGGGTTTTCATGGGCGTCAATGGTTCACGATGACATTACTTGTGTTAACAAAGTGTTGATATTTTCATGACTGGGGCGCGCACGGTCGCTCTCAGCAACCGCGTGGAAAACTTCCCCGCGGACAGTCTCGACATTGTCATCGTGATTGGGGCGGAATTGTGTTCTTCTTATGTTCTTTTTCCGGTAACTTCCCGTCCCTCCTCGGAACGGGCGCGAACGCCGCGTTCGAGGGCAGCGCCTTCCTGCATGGCGGAGGCGGTGGGCCAGACGGCCTGTAAGCCGGGTTCTGTCCTCGATCGGTCCGCGCAAGCGGACCGGCGAGGGATGGCCATTCATCTGGGACGCCCGTTACCGGACGCCTCGCGCGACCTACCCGGACAGCGGCGCGGAAACGCGCTTGCCGAATGCCCTTCCAAGGAAGGGCCTCGGGCGTGCCGTCCCTACTCGGTCTTGCTCCCGGTGGGGTTTGCCGTGCCGTTCCCGTCGCCGGGAACGCGGTGCGCTCTTACCGCACCCTTTCACCCTTGCCCGCCTTCGCCCGAGGGCTTCGGTGGGCGGTTTGCTTTCTGTGGCACTTTCCCTAGGGTCGCCCCCGCCGGGTGTTACCCGGCACCGTGTTTCCGTGGAGCCCGGACTTTCCTCCCCGGTCGCGGACCAAACCGCGACCGGAGCGGCCATCCGGCCGTCTGGCACCACCCCTAAGGTATCTCGCGCCGAGCCGCCGTCAAGCGGATCGACGACGGCAAAGCGCCAGCAGGCCGGCAAGGCGTCCAGTCGTCTCGCCATCGGCGCGACCATCCACGCGCGCGGGCCGGAAGTGGCGCTGAAACGCCTCGATCGCGCGCTTCGCATCCTTGGTCTCGTAACCGTATTCGGCGAGCATCGCGACCACCGGTTCCGCGGGCCCGTTGTCCGCCGAGGGCGCCTCGGGCCAAAGCCCGATTCCGGCCCGCGCCAGCCGCGCCCAATCGAACAGCTCGCCCGGATCCTTTTTTCGCGCAGGGGCCACGTCGGCGTGTCCGACCACGTTCCGCGGTGAAATCCCGTGACGTTCGAGGATACCGCCCGCAAGGGTCTCCAACGCCGCCATCTGCGCGTCGGCGAAGGGTCGGTATCCGTACTCGTGCCCGGGATTGACCAGCTCGATCCCGATCGAGCGCGCGTTGACGTCGGTCGAGCCGCGCCAATAGGCGGCGCCCGCGTGCCATGCCCGCCCGCCCTCGGACACCATCCGATAGACGGCGCCGTCCTCATCGATCACGTAGTGGGCGCTGACCCGGGACACGGGATCGGCGAGGCGCGCAAGCGCCGCGTCCGCGTTCGGCATCCCGGTGTAATGGAGGACCACCATGTCGATGGCGACGCGCGGCGGTCGCGGATCGAAGTTCGGAGAAGCGCGCTCGATGATGTCCATGTCACATTCTTTGTGCTTTGTGGCCTTTGTGCTTTGTGGCCAACCCTATGGCCGCCGCTCGCCGCCCCGAGTCCGTTCAGCGGAGGCCGCGCTCGCGTTCGACCTCGTCGTAGGCCGCGTTGATCGCGGCCATCTTCTCGTTGGCGAGGTCGACGAACTCCTGCGGCAGACCCTTCGCGATCAGCGTATCGGGGTGGTTCTCGCGGATGAGCTTCCGGTAGGCTCTCTTGATCTCGGCATCGGCGGTTCCGCGCGAGACGCCGAGAACACTGTACGGATCCGCGCCCTTCGGCTCGACGTGCGTCGCCCGGATTCGTTCGAACGCGTGGGCATCGAGGCCGAAGATCCGGGCGACGTCTCGCAAGTATTCGAGCTCGCTTGCGTGCACCACGCCGTCCGCCTTGGCGATGTGAAAGAGCCCGGCGAGCAGGTCCTCGAGCACCGCCGGTTCGCGGGCGAACATCGCCGCGATCTGCTCGGCGTAGGGCTCGAACCCCGCGGCGTCCGCGCGTGCCTCGTCGAACAGCCGCCCCACCCCTTTCATCTCCGCGGGCGGGACGTGAAAGATGTCCTTGAACGCGTTCACCTCGGCGCGGCTGACCCGCCCATCCGCCTTCGCCATCTTGGCGGCCAGCGCGATGACGGCGGTGGTGAACGCCACTTGGCGGGCGGCGACTGTGTCGGCTCCGGCGCCTGCACCGCCCGCCCGCATCCGATCCAGCGCGTGGCCGGCGACGGCGCCCAGAAGCCCCCCCAAGGGGCCGCCGAGGGCGAAGCCCGCAACGCCGCCGATGACCTTTCCCCAGATGCTCAACCGGACCACTCTCCGCATTGCCGCCTGTCCGGGCAAGCGAGGCCCGGAAGCAAGAAAGATAGATGGATGCCCCGTCGGGTCCCCCGCGGATCTCAGTGCGATTTCCCGCCGATCGTGCCGATCAGCGGTAACTTCACGGCCAGATCCAGGGGATCGATCCCGAAACTCAGGCCCAGGAGGTTGACCTCGAGGCCTTCCTCGGCGCCGACGAGGACGCCCACCAGGCCGAAGAGCGAGAACTGATAGCCGGTTCCGCTGGGCGAGCGCGCGATCACCGAGCCGTTCGTGAGATAGTCCTTGCCGATCGCCGTCGGCGGCAAATCCAGCCTGAGCTCGGGCACCGCGCGGCCGATGTGGGCGGTGAAGGTGTTGCTGTTGGGTCCGGGCCAGACCCGGTATTCGCCCGCGTAAGGGTAATCGTGCGCGGCCACGTCGATTCGGCGGATCACGTCGTCCACCCCTTCGCCGCGGAGCTCGGCGACGACTTCCGGCACCGAGCCGAACCAGCGCCCGTCGGCCGGGCGGTTGCTAACGCTGAGCGCCGACATCCCGCGGAAGGCTCGCCATCCGATTATTTCGTACACGTCGAAGGCGGGCGCGTCGGTCGGTTTAACGGCGATCCAACTGTGAACGCCGAACCGGCCGCGCCAACCCCACGCGCGCGCGGCATAGACTTGGACCACGGCTTCGCGCGTGAGCGCCGGATCCGGCGCGATCCCCGCCGACGCCCGCGAAGCCGTGGACCAGTCATTGGCCATGGACACCCCCGCCACCCAGCCTGCCGCCGCGGTGGCCGCGACCACCAAGAGGGACCCGAGAACCGCTTTTCGAAACCAATTCATCACTCCGTCAGGATAACGACCCCGAAAAAGGGCTCCAATAGGGCAGCGACTCTACTTTCGAAATCGGCCGGTCGCCGAGATCAGCGCATTCAACGTTCCCGGTTCGGTGTACGCGTGGCCGGCGTCCGCGGCAATGGTGAACTCCGCCTCGGGCCATGCGGTCGCCAGTTCCCAGGCGGTCATCAGCGGGCACACCACGTCGTAACGGCCCTGAATGATGACCGCAGGGATGTGCCGGATCGCGTCGACCCCCGCCAGAAGCTGGTCCTCGCGATAGAAGAAACCGCGGTTGACGATGTAATGGCACTCGATTCGCGCGAACGCGAGGGCGAAGGCATCGTCGTCCGAGGCCGACAACCGGTCCTCGTCGGAAAGCAGAGACGAAGTGACCGTCTCCCAGCGGGTCCAGGCCCGGGCCGCGCGCAAACGAGACGCCGGATCGTCGCCCGTCAGACGCTTGTAGTAAGCACCGATCATGTCGCCGCGTTCGTCCTCGGCAACGGGCTCGAGATAATTCTCCCACTCGTCGGAGAACAGCGCGCTCGCCCCTTCCTGGTAGAACCAACGAAGCTCCCTGTCGCGCAACATGAAGATGCCGCGTAGCACCAGCTCGCTGACCCGGTCGGGGTGCGCCTGCGCGTACGCCAGCCCGAGCGTCGAGCACCACGAGCCCTCGAACACCTGCCAGCGCTCGATCCCGAGATGGTCGCGAAGCCGTTCCATGTCGTCGACCAGACGCCATGTGGTGTTGTCTTGAAGCGAGGCGTGCGGCGTCGATTTCCCCGCGCCCCGCTGGTCGAAAAGAACGATGCGATAGGCCTGGGGATCGAACACGCGCCGGTTCTCGGCCTTGGTGCCGCCACCCGGCCCGCCGTGGACGAACACGGCCGGCTTGCCGTTCGCGTTACCGGACTCCTCGTAATAGATCTCGTGTAGCGCCGAAACGCGCAGCCGGCCGGTCCGAGAGGGCTCGATAGCAGGATAGAAGGTCCGCATCCGGCTGCGAGCGGTCATGGCGGGCGGTCCCAGGCGGCGGTATGGGCGGTCGAGCGATGCGCACCATTATCGGCAACGGGGAAGATTCAGCACGGCAGATTCGCCGGGCGGCCGCCGCGATCGGCTCGAATCGCGATCAAGGACGTGAAATGCGAATATTTGACTGTACATTCACCCCTGGTTACACTTGATTGTCGAGAGATTCGAGATCGCGCCACCCGCGCGAACGGGGGAAGATCTGTGGTCGCGTTGCGCGCAATTTTTTTGGTCGTAACGGTGCTCGTGTTCAGTGTTCTCTCGGGAACGGTCTCGGCCCAGACGCTCGAGGAGGAACTCGCCGGCCTGCTCGTCGACAATCCACAGATCCTCGCGGCCGAGAAAACCATCGAATCGACGGCCAAGGAAATCGACAAGGCGCTCGCCGGCTATATGCCGATCCTGCAGGTAACGGCCGAGATCGGTCCGGAATAGATCGACAGCACGGCCGAGCGAGCCCGCCGCGACGGCAACATCTCGGCGCGAACGCGTCGGATCAGCACGGTCACGTTAACCCAGAACCTGTTCAACGGGTTCGTCACCGCGTCGAGCACCAAGACGGCGCGCATCAATTCGCTGATCGCCAGCTTCACGGCCGAGGGCACCCGGCAAAACACGCTGTTCGAGGGTGTCACCGCATACGTCAACGTGCTGCGCCAGAAGCGCCTCATCGAGCTGTCGCAGTCGAACGAGGACACCATCCAAATCCAGCTCAACCTCGAGGACGAACGGGTCCAGCGGGGGTCGGGCATCGCGGTCGACGTGCTGCAGGCCAAGTCGCGCCTCCAAATCGCCAAGGAACGCCGCGTCAACTTCGAAGGCGGGCTCGAGGACGCGGTTAGCACTTACACCCAGGTGTTCCGGCCACGCGCCCGACATCGACGAACTGATCGACCCGGTTCCCCCGGTCGAACGCCTTCCGACCGAGCTCGAGGAGGCGGTTGATCTCGCCTTGCAAGAGAACCCGGCGGTCGGCAACAGCGACGCGACGATCGAGGTGACGCGCGAACGCCAGCGCGCGATCCGCGCCGAATACCTTCCCACGTTCGACATGGTGGGCACGGCGAACAACGAGAACAACAACAACGCCACCATCGGAACCCGGCGCGACTATTCGGTCATCCTGCAAGCCACCTGGGACCTGTTCACCGGCTTTTCGACCCAGGCAAGCATGGCGCAGGCGGCCTTCGACTACGGCGCCAGCAAGGACAACTACGCCTTCGTAATCCGCAAGGTGGTGGAGCAGGTTCGCTTGTCGTGGCAGGCCTTGCTGACCGTCCGCGAACGGCTCGAGCTGTTGGAGAACGCCATCAACATCGCCTCGGAGGTGTTCGATTCGCGGCAAAAGCTCCGCGAGGCCGGAAAGGAAACGGTGATCAACGTTCTCGATGCCGAGAGCGAGATCTTCAACGCCCAGATCAACTTCACGGCCGCGTCCTATGACGAGCGCATCGCCGTCTTCCAGCTTCTGATGGCCATGGGCCGGCTGGACGCTCAAAACCTGAACCTCGCCGCCATCGACTGAGCGCCGAGGCTGGTGCGCCGAGACTGATACGCCGAGCCGTGCCCGCCCCCAAGCCGTCACAACGAGGATTCGATCGCGCGCCAAGGCGCGTCCCGCGCCGGCGCGATCGCGGCCGAATCTGATCGTCCGTCGACGGGGACGCCCGCGATTTCGCGCACCATCTTTTTGAAGACGGCCGCGGCGAATCCCTGGCAGCCGCGGGCTCAGTGACCTCAAGGGATTGCTTCTCGGAAGCGTCTCCCACAAAGTAGGCCAGCTTTCCGAGTGCACGTGCGTGACCGTCAAGTGGCGGTCCCCTCGGGGGGGGGGAAGCGGAGCCGCACGATGGGGCGCCTCCCGGGTCCGCCACGAGGGAGGGGAGAATGAATGCTAACTCTTGATCCCGAAAAGGTCTGCTTCATCATCGTCAAGACACGCGAGTTCGAGACGATGGAGAACCCGATCGAGCAAGTCTACGAGCCCGAACCGGCCGAGGACAGTTTCCGTCGCGTGAACGGCGAAGAGGGAACGGACCCCAGCTTCGACGAAGTCAAGGGGCTGATCGACGACCTCAACTGGGACCACCAGTGCGAGCTGGTCGCCCTCGCCTGGCTCGGGCGCGGAGACTACGGACGTGACGATTGGGACGATGCGCTAAAGATCGCCAACGAGCGCCACAACGAGAGGACCGCAGAATACCTGCTTGGGATGCCGCTTCTCGCCGATTTTCTGGAAGAAGGCCTCTCCCAATTCGACCTCGGTTGCGCAGATTTCGAGATGGGGCATCTTTGAGCGCGCCAACCGCGAGATCGGCTCAGCGCTCCTCCCACATCGACCAGTCCTCTTCGGCACTCGTCAGGATATCGTAAAGAGCGGGGACCAGCGGTTTCGGGGGCACACAAGGTCTCAGCCCCGACCATGTCGCCGCGGACCGCCCAGTTCAGGACATCGAACAGGCCCCCCCCCGGCCGCGACGATCTAGGCGAAGCTGTGGTCTTCCCGCCTTCCGCGGCCGACGGTCTCGATCGCTCGGTCACGAATGTGACGGCCGACGCCCCTGTCTCCGCTGGCGTTCCGGCGTCGCGGCAGGTCCGACCTCAACCTCACCAGCCTGTTGGCCCCACTCTCGCGCCATCCATCGCCCGCACCGTTGATCTCGATCATGGACCGTATCATGCGGAAAGATTACGAATCATAGTGCGTTTGCAATCCCGATTGCGACCGATGGAAAGCCCATCGAGGCGTGCCCGCGACGGGCGCGCGACTACAACCCGCCGCCCGTTAGGCGACCCTCGGGCCAAACGATCGTGACTGGATGCGTGGAAGAATAGCATGTTCAAGAACATCCTCGTACCGGTCGACGGCTCCGCGCCTGCCCACAAGGCCGTCGACATCGCCTGTGATCTTGCGTCGTGTTACGCGGCCGAACTGACCGTCTTGCACGTCCTCGAGGATGCGGGAAGCCCACGCATCTCGCGTGAGCTGCGCCAGTACGCGGAACTCGAGCACGTCTGGGTCTCCGAGATGGATGTCCGGCGCTCGGCGTCCGAGGAGGTCCTTCGGAACGCCCGCATCCGGGCCGGCGAGAGGGGCCAGGAGCGGGTCGCAACCCAGACGGAGGTGGGCGACCCGGCGATGACGATCCTCGCTTACGCCAAGGAACACGGCATCGATCTGATCGTCATGGGCAGCCGGGGTCTCGGCGACCTTAAGGGACTGTTGATGGGGAGCGTCTCGAATAAGGTCGCGCAGATTGCTCAATGCACCTGCGTGACGGTCAAATAACGGCCACGCGGCGTTCGCGCATTGCGGTCGGCCCGCCGACGGCGGCCCGCCGCATCACGCGCCGAGACAGAGTTCCTCAAGGCGGTCGCGGTTGGCGAGAATAATCTGTTCGCTTCTCGGAATATCGACGACGCCCTGTTTCTTGAGGGTGCTCAATGTCCGGCTGACGGTCTCGACCGTAAGACCCAGGTAGTCGGCGATGTCAATGCGGTGCATGGGCAGCAGCAGGGGATCGACCGGCCATCCGAGCCTGTGCGCCCGCTTCGAGAAGCCGAGCAGGAAGCACGCGATCCGCTCGCTCGCACTTTTGCGCCCAAGCAAGAGCATGTGATCCTGGGCCGCCGTCAGCTCGTCCTTCACGATGTCCAGAAACCGCTTCTCGAGGTCGGGAATCTTCGCGAACAAGGCAACCAACGGCG
>JASMAE010000250.1 GCA_030754475.1 Rhodospirillales bacterium | reverse complement strand
CGACGTCGGTGGCGTCGATCTGGCGGTTACCCCAGGGCAGGACGGCGAGCAACACCACCCACCAGACGATGGCATAGACGGCGAGGCCCGTCTTCCAACCCATGCGCGAACCCCCCGGCCGATGCTAGTTGCCGATCGCGGTTGATTGAGGCCGCGATACGGTTCGAATCAGGCGCGTGAAACCGTGTTATTTCAATACGATAGACCAGATTGACGTGATCGGCGGATCGCTTGCGGCGTCTGTGGGCGAGCACGATTTGGTCTAGTTGCGGACGAGGTGCACGCTCGTCACCGGCCGCTTACCCAAAGCGCCGAGGAACGTCCGCCGCACCGTAATCCGCACGGCTTCGCGGATCTTCTCGTCGTCGCACCCGGCCCGCGAGGACGATTCGGCCACAGCACCCGCGATCGCCTCGCGGAGCACGTGCATCATCTCGTCGTCGCCGTCATCGAGCAGACCGATGGTGGTGAGTTGGGTCTGCTCGGCGATTCCGAGGCCGTTGAGAACCACCGTCACCACGGCGCTTCCATGATGCAGCGCGCGCGTGCGCCCGCGCACCATAGAGCTATCCCACGCAATCAGCCGATCGCCGTCGGCGATCAGGCGGCCGCACGGCACGCATTCGACGATCCCGGCCGGCCCGGGCGCCAATCGCACAAGCGAGCCGTTCTCGGCGACGAGTGCGGTCGGCACCTGACAGCCTCGGGCGAGTCGCGCGTGCTCGCTCAAATGGCGCAATTCGCCGTGAACGGGGACGGAAACCCGCGGTCGGGCCAGCGCGTACATGCGGGTCAACTCGTCGCGCGCCGGATGACCCGAGACGTGGACGAAACGGGTCTTCCACGTAATCACATCGACGCCCTTGCGGATCAGCCGGTTCTGAAGGGCCGCGATCGCCACCTCGTTTCCGGGAATCACGCGTGAGGAAAAGACGACCCGGTCGCCTTCTTCCAAGGTGATGTTCGCGTGGCTTTCGGCGGCGATCCGCGCAAGCGCCGCGCGGGGTTCTCCCTGACTGCCCGTACAGACCAAAACCGCCTTTTCCCGCGCCAGATCGGAATATTCGGACTCGTCAAGGAAGGGCGGAAGCTCGCTTAAGTAACCGGTCTCGCGCGCGGCCGCGTCGATCCTTCTGAGCGAACGCCCGGCGAGCGCGACGCTTCGTCCATTTGCGGCCGCCGCCTGAGCAATGGTCTTGAGACGCGCGACGTTGGAGGAGAAACAGCCGACCACGACGCGGTTCGGCGCTTCCGCGATCACGGCGCTCAGGCTCACGAGGAGATCGGCCTCGGACTCGGACGATCCGGGCTCGAACACGTTGGTCGAATCGCAGACGATGGCCAGCACGCCCGCGTCGCCAAGCAATCGCAGCGCGTTCTCGTCCGCCGCGGGGCCGATCACCGGGTCCGGGTCGAACTTCCAGTCGCCGGTGTGCAACACCGTTCCCAGCGGCGTTCTGATGGCCAGCGCGTTCGGCTCGGGGATGGAATGGGTAAGCGTGATGAGCTCGATGTCAAAGGGGCCGAGGCGAAACCGCCCGCCCAATGGAATCACGGTGATCTTCGCCTTATCCGCCAATCCCGCTTCCCCCAGCTTGCGCTTCAAGAGAGCGGCGGTGAACGGTGTTGCGAAGATCGGGCATTCGAGCCGGTCCCACAGGTACGGTACCGCGCCTAGGTGATCCTCGTGGGCGTGCGTCAGCACGAGGCCGAGCAGCTTGTCGCGGCGCTCGGCGATGAACGCGGGATCGGGCAGGATGACGTCGACACCGGGCATGCTGCTTCCGCCGAAGGTAATCCCGAGGTCGGCCATCATCCATTCGTAGCGGTCCGGGCGGCCGAATCCATACAGGTTCAGGTTCATGCCGATCTCGCCGGCGCCGCCGAGCGGCAAGAAGACGAGCTCGTCGCTGCCGGTCCCGGTCATGAACGCCGGTTCCTCTCGTAGATGAGGTGAAGCCCCTTGAGTGTCAGGTCGGGATCGCATGTCTTGATCGCATCGATCGATTCGGCGAACAGCGGTGCCAGCCCGCCGGTCGCGATCGCGTCCATAGGCGCCCCGAATTCGTGGCCGATGCGCGCCACCAACCCCTCGACCATCGACACGTACCCCCAGAAGATTCCCGATTGCATCGCCGACACGGTCGCTGTCCCAATCACGCGTGGCGGACGTTCGACGGCCACGCGGGGCAGCTGCGACGCCTCGGCGTGCAGGGCCTCGAGGGACAGGTTGACGCCGGGCGCGATAACGCCGCCCACGTAATCGCCCTTGGCGTCGACCACGTCGAAGGTCGTCGCGGTTCCGAAGTCGACGACGATCACCGGCCCACCGTAAACGTGGTGCGCCGCCACCGTGTTGACGAGCCGGTCGGCCCCCACCTCTTCGGGGCGCGCGACACGAACGCCGATGCCGAGATCAATGCCGTCGTCGCCGATGATCAAGGGATCGGTTTTGAAGTACTTGCGGCACAGCGTTTTCAGGTTGAACAGCGTCGCCGGAACGACCGACGCGATGACGGCGGCCCCGACCCGCTTGGGATCGATTCCGGCCATGGTCATGAGACCCGTCAGCCAGATGCCGTACTCGTCCGCCGTGCGCGCGCCCTCGGTCGCCGAGCGCCATTCGCCGACGATCGTGCCGTCCTCGGCGATGACCGCGAAGACCGCGTTGGTGTTACCGGAATCTATGGCGAGCAGCATGGTCGCACGCACGCGGCGCGTTTCATGGGCCGGGGTGGAACACTTCGCCGGAGGCGACGCGGCGCAACTCCCCCGCGGCCGCGACGAGGAGCGCGCCGTCTTCGTCCAGGCCCGCGAACGCACCGGCGAACGATTCCCGCGCCAACCGGACGACCACTGGTGCACCGATCTCTTTGGCGCGCGTCAGCCACGCGGCGCGAACCGGCGCGAACCCGGCGCGCGACCATCGTCGGTGCCAGTGGGCGAAACGCCGGCACAATTTCTCCAACAGCCGCCCCGGATCGGTCT
>JASMAE010000249.1 GCA_030754475.1 Rhodospirillales bacterium | reverse complement strand
AGCGGGATCGCCCTTGGTCGATGGAGGAGTTCGTGGCTAGATTGAGTGGACGTTACAGCGCCCGCCCACACCCCATGAACGTTGGACAGGCACTGCGGGCGTTGGGATGGTCTCAGAGGCGAGACTGGTCTCGTGAGGGCGGCTGTAGGCGGTATTGGCACCTGGATCAGGAGTAATCTCAATGTCCGCTATCAGGGGGTAAGCAGACGTTATTCGAGGTCAGTATTTTCGTCTGCTTTTGACCCAAAGCGGACATCAGTGCAGGTTTAGATCCTAAGCCCTAAGCTGGCGCCGGAGCACGGCACTCTAAAGCCAGGCCGGCGTTGGTAGGCCCTTTTGCTTCAGGAAATCAGGATTGAACATCTTGCTCTGATAGCGCTGGCCGCCGTCGGCAAGGATGGTGACGATGGTGTGTCCAGGTCCAAGCTCGCGGGCCAACCGGATGGCTCCGGCGACGTTGATACCGCTTGATCCACCGACGCAGAGCCCCTCCTCGATCAACAAGTCGAACACGACGGGCAACATCTCCTCATCGGGAATCTGGAACGGCAGATCGATCCGCGCTTCGGCCACGTTGTCGGTCACGCGCCCCTGGCCTATGCCCTCGGTGATTGAGCTGCCTTCGGATTTCAGCTCGCCGTTCTTGAAATATTCGTACATCGCCGCACCCATGGGATCGGCAAGGCCGATGACGATGTCGGAGCGCTCCTCCTTGAGGAACTTACTGACGCCGGCCAGCGTACCGCCGGTGCCGATGGCGCAAATGAAACCATCGATCCTGCCGCCGGTCTGGCGCCAGATCTCGGGGCCTGTGCCTTCATAATGGGCGCGGCAGTTGGCGAGATTATCCCACTGATTGGCCCATAGCGCCCCTTCGGGTTCCTTGTCCGCATACTCGGCGGCGACGCGCTCGGAGACGTGGACGTAATTTTCCGGGTTGCGGTAGGGAACGGCGGGCACCGCCATAAGCTCGGCGCCGCACAGCCGGAGCATGTCCATCTTTTCTTTGCTCTGGGTCTCGGGAATGACGATGACGGTGCGGTAGCCAAGCGCGTTGCCGACCAGTGCCAGCCCGATGCCGGTGTTCCCGGCGGTGCCCTCGACGATCACCCCGCCGGGCTTCAGGAGGCCGCGTTCCTCGGCGTCGCGGACGATGTAAAGAGCGGCGCGGTCCTTGACCGAGCTTCCGGGGTTGAGGAACTCGGCCTTGCCGAGTATCTCGCAACCCGTCGCCTCGGACGCCGCGGCCAAGCGGATCAACGGCGTGTTGCCGATGGCCCCGAGAAATCCGTCGCGAACGTTTATGGCGCGGTCCTCATCAGCTTCCCGCGGGGTTGCGCCAACGTTGGCGCAACTGGGCATGGTTCGCCCGGAACCACTGCAGCGCGATGATGGTCATGGCGTTGACGATCGCGCCTGAATCGAGGAGCGCGAACGCGTCCTCGGGCGCAACGGTGAACACGCGCAGATCCTCTTGCTCGTGGACGAGTCCGTGGATGCCGCCTGCGTTCGAGGCGTCGACGCGACCGCAGAAGACGAACACGGTTTCCGAGGAACCTCCGGGGCTCACCAGGTAACGGCACACCGAAACGAGGTCGGTGAGGCGGCACCCCGTCTCCTCTATCATCTCGCGGTAGGCCACATCTTCCGGCGTCTCGCCCTCTTCGATGATCCCGGCGACGCATTCCACCAGCCAGGATCCGTGATACCCGGCGCACAGCGGCGATTGCAAAGCGGCGTGCGCACCGGATCGAAATTGCTCGATTAGCACGAGGGTGTCGAGGTCGGCGTCATAGGGCAGGACGGCGGTGGCGTGGCTGCGCTCGAACACCTCGCGCGTCATCGAATCGCTCCACCCACCGTCGAACAGCCGGTGACGCAGGCGATAGCGATCGACCTGGAAATACCCTTTGAAGGGCGTCGTCTTTTCGATGATCTCGACGTCGTCTTCGGTCATGAAGGCTCCCGGAAGGCGGATCGGCTCGGCGCGGGTGGTGGCTTCTTTTGTGATCGAAGGCGCATGTTTTGTCGAGTCGGCGGTCGCGTGCGCCCGATAGCCGCCGGCGCGCGGCACGAAAGGCGGCGCGCGCCCTTCGGGTGCGGCGCGCGGCACGAAAGACGACGCCCATCCTGGAGGAGCGCGCAGGCGAGCGGACTGACCGATGTCGATCGGCGCGGTTAAGATGTGTGCGCACACGAGAGGGAAGGGAGGAGGAGATGGCAGGGAAGACGGCAGGGAAGACGGAACGGATCACGTTTGCCGGTTCCGGCGGCGAGGCCCTGGCGGCACGGCTCGACACGCCGCCGGGAACGCCCATTGCATACGCTTTGTTCGCCCACTGTTTCACCTGTACCAAGGACATCTTCGCGGCGTCTCGGATCGCTGCCGCGTTGACCGAGCACGGGATCGCGGTGCTCAGGTTCGATTTCACGGGCCTCGGCAGCAGCGAAGGCGAATTCGCGAACACCAATTTCTCGTCCAACATCGACGACCTGGTGGCGGCCGCGGATTTCTTGCGCGCCGGGTACGCCGCGCCGAAACTTCTTGTCGGCCACAGCCTCGGCGGCGCGGCGGTGCTTGCCGCGGCGTCGCGCGTGCCGGAGGCTGAGGCCGTCGTCACCATCGGCGCGCCGGCGGAACCCGCCCACGTCGCTCATCACATGGCAGACTCCCGCGCCGAGATCGAAGCCCGCGGCGAAGCGGAAGTCCTGCTGGTGGGTAGGCCCTTCCGCATCAAGAAGCAGTTTCTGGAAGACATCGAGGCGCGCAAGCTCGAAGGCGACATCGCCGGCCTCGGAAAGGCGTTGCTCGTGTTCCACGCGCCCCGCGATACGGTCGTCGGGATCGACAATGCAGCCCGCATCTTCCAAGCGGCGAAGCACCCCAAAAGCTTCGTTTCACTGGACGACGCCGACCACCTTTTGTCCAAGCACGAGGACGCGATCTACGTCGCCCAGGTGACCGCCGCCTGGGCCGAGCGCTACCTCGGGCCGGCGCCCGCAAGCGAGGCATTCGCGCCACCGCGCGCCGGATCGGACGAGGTTGTGGTCGCCGAATCGGGGGCGGGCGGGTTGACGCAATCGATCTCGTTCGGCGGCCGCCATGCGTTTGTGGCCGACGAGCCGGCGAGCCTCGGCGGCGCGGACGCCGGGCCGAGCCCTTACGAGCTTCTCTCGGCCGCGCTCGGCGCGTGCACCACCATGACGCTGAGGATGTACGCTGGGCGCAAGAAGATGGCGCTCGATCGCGCGACCGTGCGGCTGCGCCACGAAAAGATCCACGCCGCAGACTGCGCCGAATGCGAGACCCGCGAAGGCCGGATCGACCGGATCGAGCGCGAGATCGAGCTTACCGGCGCACTAAGCGCCGACGAGCGCGCCCGGCTCATCGAAATCGCCGACAAATGCCCGGTGCACCGCACGCTGCATTCCGAGGTACAGATCGTGACGCGGGAAAGAGAGGCGGAGTCCTCGTAATTGCTTGTAATTTTCGTCGGTCCACGGGCGGAAAGGGCAGACATGCGCAACGTCTTCGACCAATACGGGCAGCCGGAGAACCGCGTCACCCACGCGCTCGCGTGCAGGCCCCTTCTGGACGCCATGTATCGCGAATGATTCTTTCGCCGGGTTTCCGTACCCGGCGCCTGCGTCCGCTCACGTGCGTCCGCTCAATGGAAGTCGCGCGAGGCGAGCCGGAGCGAGGTTCGCGCCTTTGCTGGGGCCGGGACGGGGGCGCCGTCGTCGAGGCGCCCGAGCAGGGCGGTGAGATCGAGTACCTTCTCGGCGAGCACGTGGATGACGATGCCTTCGCGCTGCACGCGTCCGGCGACGCCGAGGACCGAGGCGCCCAGCACGGCCTTGCGGAACTTTTCGAAGACGGCGGGCCAGACGATCAGGTTGGCGACGCCGGTCTCGTCTTCGATGGTGGCGAAGATGACGCCGTTGGCGCTGCCCGGACGCTGGCGCGCGGTCACCAGGCCGGCAACCTTGACGGACCGGCCGTGGGGGATGTGCGCGAGTTCGGCCGCGCGCGTGTATCCTCGGGATCCGAGATCGTCGCGCAGGAACGCCATGGGGTGGCGCCTGAGCGAGAGTCGGACCGCGCGGTAGTCCTCGGCCACTTCTTCGCCCAAGGCCATGGGCGGCAGGACGACGGCGGGCTCGTGCGCGATCTGCCCGCCGCCGCCGCGATCGAACAGCGGCAGCGCGTCCTCGTTCAGGCCGTGGACCCCCCACAGGGCCTGACGCCGGCCCAAGCCCAGTGACGCGAAGGCGTCGGCCCGGGCCAGTGTGGCGAGCGCCGCCTTGCCGAGCCCGGTCCGTCGCCACAGTTGCGCGAGCGCCGGATAGCCCGCGCCTCGGGCCCGGACGATGGTCTCGGCGGCGTCGCGCGTCAGCCCCTTGACCTGGCGCAAACCGAGTCGCAACGCCATCCCGCCTTCGCCCGGCTCGAGCGTGCAGTCCCAATCGCTCGCGTTCACGTCCACGGGCCGCACCTCGGCGCCGTGCTCGCGCAAATCGCGGACGATCTGGGCCGGCGCATAGAAACCCATGGGCTGGCTGTTCAAGAGCGCGCAGGCGAAAACGTGCGGATAGTGGCACTTCAACCAGGCGGAGACGTAGACCAGAAGCGCGAAGCTGGCGGCGTGCGATTCCGGAAAGCCGTAATCGGAAAAGCCCTCGATCTGCTTGAAGCAGCGCTCGGCGAAGTCGCGGGCGTAGCCGCGCGCCAGCATGCCATCGATGAAGCGCGTCTCGAAGCCGTGGATGTGGCCGAAGCGGCGGAAGCTGGCCATGGCCCGGCGCAAGCCGTCGGCCTCGGCCGGGGTGAAGCCGGCGGCGACGATGGCGATCTTCATGGCCTGCTCCTGGAAGAGCGGCACGCCCAAGGTCTTGTCCAGCACCTGGCGCAAATCCTCGGACGGATAGTTCACCGCTTCGATGCCGGCGCGGCGGCGCAGGTAATGGTGCACCATGTCGCCCTGGATGGGCCCGGGCCGGACGATCGCCACCTCGATCACCAGGTCGTAGAAGTTGCGGGGCTTGAGGCGCGGCAGCATGCTCATCTGCGCCCGGCTTTCCACCTGGAAGACGCCCACCGAATCGGCCCGGCACAGCATTTCGTAGACGGCCGCGTCCTCGGCCGGCACGGTGGCGAGCGCAAGCGGTCGGTCGTGGTGGCGCGCGAGCAGCGCGAAAGCCTTGCGCACGCACGTCAGCATGCCGAGGCCGAGGATATCTATCTTGAGGATTCCGAGTTGGTCGAGATCGTCCTTGTTCCACTCGATGACCGTCCGGTCCTTCATGGCCGCGTTCTCGATGGGCACCATCTCGCACAAGGGTCCCCGGGTCATCACCATGCCGCCGGTGTGCTGCGAGAGGTGGCGCGGAAAGCCAACCAGCTCCGCGACCAGGGCGCGGGTCAGGCGCACGGTGCGCGCGTCCGGATCAAGGCCCGCCTCGCGGACGCGGGCGTCCGTGACGTCTTCGCGCGCGCGCCGCCACGACGCGCCCTGGAGCGCGAGGATCGCGTCCTCGCTCAGCCCCATCGCCTTGCCGACCTCGCGGATGGCGCTCTTGGTCCGATAGGTGATGGTGGTGGCGGTCATGCCGGCGCGCTCGCGGCCGTATTTCCCGTAGACGTACTGGATGACCTCTTCGCGCCGCTCGTGCTCGAAATCCACGTCGATGTCCGGCGGCTCGTCCCTCTCGGCGCTGACGAAGCGCTCGAACAAGAGATCGATGCGGTTGGGATCGACCGCCGTGATGCCGAGGCAATAGCAGACCGCCGAGTTGGCCGCCGAACCCCGGCCCTGGCACAGGATTCCGCGGCCTTGCGCGAACCGGACGATATCGTGGACGGTCAGGAAGTAGGGCGCATAGCCGAGCTGGCCTATGAGCGCGAGCTCGTGGGCAATCTGGGCGGTGATCTTGGTGGGAACGCCTTTGGGATAGCGCTCGGCGGCGCCGGCGTGGGCGAGGCGGGTCAGCTCGTCTTGCGGCGTGCGTCCGCCCGGCACCGGATCGACGGGATATTCGTAGCGGAGCTCGTCCAGGCTGAAGGCGCACGCACCGGCGATCTCCATGGTGCGCGCGAGAGCCGCCGGGTGGGCGCGGAAGAGCCGCGCCATCTCGGTCGCCGGCTTCAAGTGCCGCTCCGCGTTGGCGGCCAGGCGAAAGCCCGCCTCGAAGATGGTGCAGTGCTCGCGGATGCACGTGAGCGCATCGTGGAGCGGCCGTCGTTCGGGGATGTGCGCGTGCACGTCGTTGGTCGCCACCAGCGGGACCCGGCGGCTCTCGGCGAGATCGGCGAGCGCCGCCAGCCGTCGGGCGTCGTCGCCGCGACAGAGATGCTGCGCGGCGAGAGAGAGCCTGCGTCCGAAGGCGTCGCGCAATCGCCCGAGCGTCGTGGCAAAGGCGGCGTCCGGAACCCGCGGCGGCACCGCGATCGCCATCTGGCCGGCGCCCCGGGCGAAAACTTCACCCTCGATGACGTCGTCGAGTGTCAGCGCGCACGCGCCCTTGGCTGCGCGCCGCTTGCCCAGCGTGAGCAGGCGCGAAAGCCGGCCATAAGCCGTGCGGTCGGTGGGAAAGAGAAGCAGGCTTGGGGCGCCGTCCGTGAAATCGAGGCGGCTGCCGATCACGAGTTTGATGCCGGCCGCCTTGGCGGCGGTATGCGCCCGGACCACGCCTGCGAGCGTGTTGCGGTCGGCGATGGCGATGGCCCCGTGCCCGAGCTCGGCGGCGCGCGCCACCAGCTCCTCGGGGTGCGAGGCGCCCCTTAGGAAACTGAAGTTGCTGCTTGCCTGCAGCTCGGCATAGGCGGTCATGGGGCGGTCATGGGGCGCCGTTCCTCGATCCAAGGAGGTCCGGGTTCCCGAGATGGCGGACGGTGTCTGCAAATCCGGTTCTCATGCGAATAGCCCGTGCAGGTACCAGCGCGGCCTGACGCCGGGGCGGTAGGGGCCTTCGCGGTAGACCCAGAAACGCCGACCATCCACGTTCTCCACCCGGTAGTAGTCGCGAATCCGGTGTGAAGACGAAAGCTCGTTCGCGTCCTCCAGCCACCACTCGGGCCCGATGCGCTCGGGCCCCTCGGCGCGGGCCACCCGATGCTGGCGGCGGCGCCAGCGGAACATCACCGGCGCTTCATCGGGGACCGGCGCCATGACCTCGATGGGCTCGGGCCAGGGCAGAAGCTGAAGCGGGCGGGGCGGCCGCGGCGGGGCGGCCGCGGCGTGCGCGCTGGCGGCGTCGGGTTGGGCGAGGGCGGAGACCTCGCGAAAGGCCCGCTCCGGGATGTGGCTGGCCCGCGGCAGAAGGCGCACGACGTTGCCGGGGCCCAAGTGGTTGCCCAGACGGTCGATCAGTCGGGCGGTGCTCGCCTCCGCGCCGGCCGCGCGCTCCTCGGGCGTGGCGCGCGCCAGATCGAGCTGGCCGGCGGCAAGGGTATCGACGGCGGTG
The DNA here is from genome assembly GCA_030754475.1 of Rhodospirillales bacterium. Lineage (GTDB taxonomy): Bacteria > Pseudomonadota > Alphaproteobacteria > Rhodospirillales > JASLLV01 > JASLLV01. Next base: position 450 of record JASMAE010000249.1, on the reverse strand, counting down.
GCGGCGAGCGTCATCGTCTCGGTCCCGAAGCCGGCGTCGAGCCCCACCAGCTTCTCGGCGAACAGCCGCGCCAGATGGGCGGGCTCGCGCGCGGGCCGGCTGGTGCCGACGTCGGCCCGCGCACACGTCCCGTCGAGCCGGTAGAGCGTGAACTCCATGCGCCGCGCGCCCTGGTGCGCCAGCTCCAGCCGCGCGCACAGTTCGGCGAGCAGCTTTTCGAACGCCCGGGCGACGTCCGCGCCGGAGTGCAGGGGCTCGGCGAAGGCGAGGTGGACGCGAAAGGCCGGTGGCGGCCGCCGGGGCGAAATGGGCTCGCCCTTGTCCCCCAGCGCCTGGTCCAGACGCGCAATCACGGTCTCGCCGAAGCGGGCGGCGAGCGGCGCGCGCGAGAGGCCCATGAGATCGCCGATCGTGCGCAGGCCCAGGCGCGAAAGCTCGTCCACCGTGGTT
>JASMAE010000248.1 GCA_030754475.1 Rhodospirillales bacterium | reverse complement strand
GTCGAACACCCTGGCCGCGAGCTCCTCCCGGTCGACGATCCCGGCGCTCGTCACGCCCGGAAAGGCGACTTCGATGGCGGCGACGGTGGCCGCGTTGGGTCCCATCAGCGCGTGGACCGCGCGGTCTGCGTCGTGAACCGGGGCGCCGAGATTGCGGAATGCGCGCGTCGCCGCGCTCTTTCCCATGCCAATCGAACCTGTCAGGCCGAGGATGACCACGGTTCGCCCTAGCCACGCGCAGCCAGGCCGCGAAAAACGAACGCACGAAGATCTTCGGTGACTTCGGGATCGGTGCCGAACCAGGCCGCGAAACCGGGCCGAGCTTGATGAAGAAGCATGCCGAGGCCATCGACGACCACGTTACCCCGGGCCGCCGCCGCCCTGAGCACGCCGGTCTCAATGGGATTGTAGACGATGTCGTTGACGACCGCGCGCGCGGGCAGGGCTCCGAGACCAAGCTCCAGCGGGGGCTTGCCCTCCATGCCGAGGTTGGTCGCGTTGACCAGGAGCGCGATACCCTCGAGCGCCGCCGATCGTTCGTCCCACGGAACGACGTTCGCCCCGATGGCCTTGGCGATCGTGCGTGCGCGCGCAATCGTACGGTTGGCGATTCGGATTTCGGAGACGCCCGCGTCCGCGAGCGCGCGGCAAACCGCCCGCGCCGCGCCCCCGGCGCCGAGCACGACGGCCGGTCCAAGTGATGCCTCCCACTCAGGCGCGCCGCGTTTCAGGTTCTCGATGAATCCGAAGGCGTCGGTGTTGCGCCCGGCCAGCCGTCCTTCCGCCGTTACGTCGATCGTGTTGACGGCGCCGATCTCTTGGGCGGTTGCATCGACCCCGTCCACGGCGCCAAGCGCCGACTCCTTGTGCGGCAACGTAACGTTGACGCCTACGAAACCCATGCGCGGCAAGGCGTTCAGCACGTTCACGAAGTCCTCGGGGCGCACGGCGAGCGGAACGTAGGCACCATCGATCCCATAGCGGCGCAGCCAATACCCGTGCAGCCGAGGCGAAAGGGAATGGGCCACCGGCCACCCGATCACGCCTGCGAGCTTCGCCCGACCGCTGATCGCGCCCGGAAGGCCCGGACCGTTCGCATTCGAAGGGGCATGCCCAAGCGCGCGCGTGCTCATCGGTTGATCACCCCGGCCTCGCGCATGAACTCGAGCAACGGCAGCAACGGCAAACCCAGGACCGTGAAATAGTCGCCGTCGATGCGCGAGAACAACTGCGCCCCCAACGCCTCAATGCGATATGCGCCGACGGATTCGAGGATCTCCGGTCCGGCATCGCGCGCGTAAGCGGCAATGAAGTCGTCACTCAACGCGCGCATGCTCAGCGCCGCCGTGTCCACGACTTCCCAAACGGGTTGCGAGTCCGTCACAACGCAACTCGCAGTCACCAATCGATGGGTGTGCCCACGCAGCCGTTCGAGGTGGTTGAGCACACCTTCGCGTCCGCTCGGTTTCTCGAACCAGACGCCTTCGCACTCGAGTATTTGGTCGGCGGCAACGACGAACGCGCCCGGGTGGCGCGGCGAGATTTCATCGGCTTTCGCCCGCGCCAACTCGCGGGCCGCAGCTTCGACATCGGCACCCCGGTCCCACATGCGCGATCTGATCACCGCTTCATCCAAATCCGGAGGATCCCTTTCGAACGCTACGCCGGCTTCGCTGAGAATGCGCGCGCGCGTGCCGCTTGCAGACGCCAGGACGACGGCTCGACGTTGCCCGATCAAGCGGCTGCGTCGCGGTGGCGTTTTAGCATCTGCACGATCGTTGCCGCCGTTTCTTCCACCGATCTGCGGGTTACGTCGATGATGGGCCAACCGTGGTTTGAATAGAACCGCAGGGCTTCATTGACCTCTCGTGAAACGAATTCGATATCCGTGTAATGGTCCTCGCCTTTTTTGTTTAGCAGACGCACGCGGTTTCGTCGGATCTCGACCAGGCGCCGCGGACTCTCGGTCAGCGCGACGATCAGCGGTGTTTCGACCTCGAGGATCTCCTTTGGGACGGCGATGCCCGAGACCACGGGAATGTTCGCGGCCTTGATCCCACGATAGGCGAGATACATGCATGTCGGGGACTTCGAGGTCCGCGACACCCCAAGAATAAGAACGTCGGCGCCCGCAAGATCCTTGAGGGACTGGCCGTCGTCATGGGCGAGCGCAAAATTGATCGCATCGATCCGGCCATAGTATTGGGCATCGAGAACATGCTGAAGGCCGGGACGCGCCCGCGCCTTTGCGCCGATGTATCCGCCGATTGCCACCACGATGGGATCG
>JASMAE010000247.1 GCA_030754475.1 Rhodospirillales bacterium | reverse complement strand
TGGCGTGACGGCGAAGTTGCCGCTGATGTTGACCACCGCGCCGCGCGAGGCCTTCAGCAAGGGCCACAGCGCCCGACACATGCGCACGTACCCAAAGACCTTGACGTCGAAGCCGCGATGCCAATCGTCGTCGTCGAGCTTGAGGAAATGCCCGTGGGGCATGCCGCCGACGTTGTTCACCAGGATGTCGAGCCGCACGTACGACTCGTTCAGCGCCGCCACGGCGGCGTCGATTCCGGCACGCGCGCTCAAGTCGGCGACGCAAATCGCCACGCGGCGGCCGCTCGCGGCCGCAATCTCGTTCGCGGCGCGCTCGAGCTGGTCGGGCGTCCGCGCGATGATCATCAGATCGCACCCCTCGCGCGCCAGCCTTTCGGCGATGGCGCGTCCGATCCCGCGGCTCGCGCCCGAGACCAGGGCGATTTTATCGCGAAGCCCGAGATCCATTCGTGCCATCCGGGTTTTTCGCCGTAGCCGTTCCGGCGGACATCACGGGCCGAACGCCTGGATGCCCGTCTGAGCGCGCCCGAGGATCAGCGCGTGGATGTCGTGGGTGCCCTCGTAGGTGTTGACGGTCTCGAGGTTCATCACGTGGCGGATCACGTGATACTCGTCGACGATCCCGTTGCCGCCGTGCATTTCCCTCGACATTCGCGCGATCTCGAGCGCCTTGCCGCAGGAGTTGCGCTTGACCAGCGAGACCAGCTCGGGCGCGCAGCGGTCTTCGTCCATCAGGCGCGCGACCCGCAGGCACGACTGCAGTCCGATGGCGATCTCGGTCTGCATGTCGGCGAGTTTCTTCTGGATGAGCTGATTGGCGGCGAGCGGCCGACCGAACTGGTGGCGTTCCAGCGTGTACGACCGCGCCGCGTGCCAGCAGAACTCGGCCGCGCCGAGCGCTCCCCAGGCGATGCCGAAGCGCGCCTTGGCGAGGCACGCAAACGGCCCCCGAAGGCCGGAGACGTCGGGAAGCATGTTGGCGGCGGGAACGTGCACGTCGTCCATCACGACCTCGCCCGTGGGCGAGGCGCGGAGCGAGAACTTGCCTTCGATCCTGGGCGTACTCAGGCCCCTCATCCCCTTTTCCAGGATGAAGCCGCGGATCGTGCCGTCGAGCTTGGCCCACACCAAGAACACGTCGGCAATGGGCGAATGGGTGATCCACATCTTGGCGCCGTTGAGCCGGTAACCGCCGTCGGCGGCCACGGCCTGGGTGATCATGCCGCCCGGATCCGAGCCGTGGTCGGGTTCGGTCAGGCCGAAGCATCCGATCCACTCGCCCGCGGCGAGCTTCGGCAGGTACTTGCGGCGCTGGTCTTCGCTTCCGAACGCGTGGATGGGGAACATCACCAGCGACGACTGTACGCTCATGGCCGAGCGGTACGCGGAATCAACGCGCTCGAGCTCGCGCGCGGCGAGGCCGTAGCAAACGTGATTGGCGCCCGCGCCGCCGTACTCTTCGGGGGTGAGCATCCCGAAGAGGCCGAGCGCGCCCATCTCGTTGATGATCGCGGGATCGAAGCGCTCGTGGCGGTTGGCCTCGACGATGCCGGGCATGAGTCGGTCTTGCGCGAAATCGCGTACCGTCTCGCGCGCGAGCCGCTCGGCGTCGTCGAGCTGGTCGTCGAGGAAGAAAGGGTCGTCCCACTGAAACGTTGCGTCGCCCGGCATCGCCATCTCCCGACAAGGCAAGCAAACGTGCCACAGGGACGGTCCGATGTCACGGGAGGCGCTACGCTAGATTGCGGTGCGGACCTTGGCCGCCGGTCCGGCGGCGCGTGCGTGCAGCCAGTCGGTCTCAAGGTTGACGTCTGCGGCCACGACGCGGATTTTCGAGCTCGCACCGCCACCACCACCGTCTGCGTGATCGCTCATGACATGGAGGTCGATGGAGACTGGACCGGCGGTGAGCCAGCGGAAATGGCACTTGACGGCGTCGAGAACTCGGCTGCGTTCGCAACCCGAGGCCGAGGGCCTTCCGTAACGCTCGCCGAAAATGTCGAGCACCTCATCCATGTTCACGCCGGCGCGCCGTCATGGCCGTTGGCGAACCAGAGCGTATGGACACTGTCGCCGTCCCGAACGGTGCCATGGCGTCCGCCCGTGCCATCGGCGGCGAAGTCGACCTCCGGATGATAGCGCCGCAGGGCGTCCGCGTTCATTCCGAGGAAGATACCGCCGGCGAAGACGTGCTGACCGTTGGGGTGGTCGACGAGAAGCGTCTCCCAGACGCTGGGCTCGGCGTCGACCCGAAAAATCAGAACGACGAGCCCCAAGGCGGCGAGGCTTAGCCCCAAGAGGGCGCTCAGGCGTCCCACCTCTCTCCAGGGCGAAAAGGTCCGCTTGCGTGTCTTCCGCTTTGCCTTGGTCCGTGCGTTGCGCGTCATGATCGTCGTTCCCTGTCCCGGTATACATCGATTTGAGGGAACTATAGCAGATCGAAGAATAAAATCGATTGATTTATGTATTTCTATAGTAAATACAAATAACAAATGAATTTACCTAAAATTTTATTCATTTCCGCCGCCGTCGGGGCAGGAGTGTGGGCTGGTTTCGCTTATACGAACAGTGCTCTAGGTTGGTGGCGATTTAGGGGCCTTGACCGCGTTCCCCGGTTGCCCGCATGTTCGCTCCGCTTTGCGTTCCCCGGTGGCGAAGGCAACCAAGATGGCGGTGAGTCGGTCGCGAAAGCCCAGCCGCGCGGCGTTCATGCGGAGGCTCGCGCGCGTCGAGCTGCTCGCGCTCGACGTCGACGGGGTGCTTACGGACGGCGGCGTCTATTACGCCGACGACGGTCTCCAACTCCGCAAATTCAACGTCAAAGACGGGGTCGGCATGCAGAGCGCGCAGGCAGCCGGAATCCAGCTCGCGCTC
>JASMAE010000246.1 GCA_030754475.1 Rhodospirillales bacterium | reverse complement strand
CAGCACCCGGAACGGGTACTTCAGCGTCACAAACGAAGTCCCCGTCTCGCGGGCGCGGAAGGCAACCGGCGTCTGAGCGAATCGCATCCCCTTGTGATACGCGTCCACCAGCACCTGCTGGGTGTAATTGTAATCGCCGGGCAGCGAGAAGACGCGAAGATAGGCCGCGTCGACGGCGAAGATGCCGGGCTGGCCGTCGCGTACCGGCCAGCCCGTGAGCCAACGCATAAGCCGGGTGAACACCGCGTTGCCAATGCGCCGGATCATGGGCATGCGGTATTCCAAGCCCTTGAACCGATCGCCGTAGACCACTTCCGCCTCGTCGGCGAGGATCGGCCCGATCACCGCGCGAACGTCATTGGGATCGTGCTGCAGATCGGCGTCGAACTTGACCGCGATGTCGGCGCCCTCGTCGCGTGCGGCCGCCAGCCCGGTCCGCACCGCGGCGCCCAAACCCAGATTCACTTTGTGCCGGATTACCCGGTGGGCGCCGGCTTTGGTCGCATGGTCCCCAGTCGAGTCGGTGGAACCGTCGTCGATGACGAGGACGCGAAGCGTGCAGCCGGCCGCGCCCATGGTCCCAGCGAGGCGTCTCAGCGCGGCGACGGTTTCGCCGATCCGTGCGGCCTCGTTAAAGGCCGGGACGACGACGACGACCTTCTTCTTGCGTTTTTCGGCCTTTTTGCGTTTTTCGGCCATGGCGTGCCCCGATCGGTTGTTCGCTCAGGAAGAAACGATGCTGGCCCCGCGTTCGCCGCTGCCGGTGTTGACTTGGCGCAAGCCGTGGGTACGTTCACAAAGTTTGCGGACATTGTCCAGATCGCGGATGGCCGAAGATGGCGGAACGGTTTCGCGCGGGCGCTTGGGCCGAGGGTGGCCGAACGCACCGGACGCTTTTCGTCATTCTGGTCGTCTTCATCTTTCTGAACCTTTTTCGCCACCAGTGGGCGGTGGACGTGCGCACATCGTCCGACGACGCGGCGAACCTCGCATGGGCGATGACCTTGGGCCTCGATTTCGACCTCGATTTCTCGAACGAGGTCAACTTCGGCGCCTACACATCGGCCAACCGAGACGTGCCCAAGGGATTCTACGGAACTGGCCTCATGGCGGCGCCGTTCGTCGCTGCCTTTTCGGTCGTCGACCGGCTCGGCGGCCATGCCGTGATCGGCGATCACAACCAGTTCGTCCACAGCTGGTCTTATTTCGGGTTTTCCTTCGCCGCTCACTTCTACTTCCTGTCGGCCGTTTACCTATTTTGGCGGAGCGCGAAAGCCTTTCCGCGCCCGCCGGGAATCGCGCTCACCTTCCTTCTGTGCGCGAGTTCGGGCGTCATCTACTTCGTCCTCGACCGCGTACGCATGAGCCACGCGTTCGAATTCTTCGCCCTGGCGCTCGTGGTCTACGCCACGGCCCGCACCTGGGAGGCAGCGCAATCGGGTGCCCGCGCGGCCGTCTGGATCGCGATCGCCGCGTTCGCCGTCGCGCTCACGCTGGCGGTCCGTTTCAACGACCTCAACGTCATTTTGTTGCCTCTCCTGGTGTTCGCGCTCGTCCTCGTCGCTCGTGGCCAGCACGGCGCCCACGCTCGTCCGCAGCGATTTCTTGGTCCGGCCGGCGCCTATCTCGCCCTGGTCATCGCGCTGTATCTTCCCTTCGCCGCCCTCAACGCGAGGCTCTATTCGGTCTGGATTCCCACGCCGGCAACGGTCTATCGGCATTCCTCGGCCTACCGCGAAACGCCGCGGATCCCGGAAATCGACGGTATTGGCGATTTGGGCGCGGTACT
>JASMAE010000245.1 GCA_030754475.1 Rhodospirillales bacterium | reverse complement strand
GGGGTTCGGCGCGTACCGGCCCCTGGATATGCGCGAGGACGAGATCGCCTTCCGGCGCAACCGCCGCATCGAGTTCATGCTAACGTCGCGCTGACAAGGTTCCGGGCGGCGAGATTATCCCCTTACGGCGAAGGTGGCCGTCGCGAGCGCACGCGACCGAGATCGTTGCCGGCCCGCACGCCGGCCCGGCCGCCCGCGGCATCGCAAATTGGGGCGGCCGCCAGCGGGTGTGGGCTGGTTCCGCGCAATCGGGTTTCGCGTTAGAGAAGCCCGAGACGGCGCAGTTCCTGGACCATTTCGTTAGGAAGCGCGTCGACGCTCCCGATACCGGGGCCGCCGTCCGGCGGAGCATCCTCGGGACGCAAGTATCGCCAACCCTGGAAGGGCCGGTGTGCGCGTGGCCGGGTCCGAACCAAGCCCGGGTCGAGGATCAACGCGCAAGCCGGCCGGCCGTCGGCCTTGACCGCGGATTGCAAGTCCACGACCCGCTGGCGGACTTGAATAACCCTCTTGATCACCCAGTAGAGAGACCCGCCGTCCACGACCTCGTCGGCGCGCTGGGGCCGGCTGCGGGTGACGTGGCGCAGGACCGGTTCGCGTGCTTGCGCGCGGGCCTCGGACAGCCGCCCCGACTGAAGCGCCGCGAGATGCTCGACGCTTTCCACACCCACCGCCAGCTTGATCAAATGAACGGTCACCGCGTTATCCGCTTGGGTCCCACGCGCCATGCGTCGGCCGGGCGTTCACAGGCGCGCGATGAATACAGAGGCTCGGTTTCCGCGACCCGAACCACGTTTGCATGCCTCAAGAGCCGGCGTCGTTTCCGCTGTCACCGTTTTGCATCTCGCCGCGTTCGCCGTCATCGTGCGCCTCGGCGTTGTCTCCGCGTCGGTTGGGGCCCTCGATGATGACGTCGCGCCGGCGTCGGTCGGGGCCGAAGAACTCCTTCGCCTGGACGAAGGGACGCGGGTGCTCGATCACCGAGCGAATCCGGAAGTAAACGTGGTTCGCCGAAATCGGTTTCGCCAGGAACTCATTCACGCCGGCATCGCGGGCGGCGAAGATGTAGTGCGTCTCGGTGTAGGCGGAGACCACGATTACCGGGATGTAGGGGTCGATCCGACCGCTGCCCATGCGAATTGCCTTTGTCAGCTCGAGACCGTCCACCGGCGCCATCTGATAATCGGCGATAACCAGGTCGGCGCCGGACTTCTCAAGTATGTCGAGGGCCTGCCGGCCGTTCGCGGCTTCAAGCGTGCGCGATACCGAGAACTCCCGCATCACGCTGCGCAAGATGGAACGCATCGGCGCGGAGTCGTCGACGATCAGGATGCTGAGATTGGAGAGGTCGTACTCCGCCATCTATCTTACCGGGTGCGATCCTTCGTTGTCGTCATGTAGATAGCGCCCAACCCGCGTTCAAAGCAAATGCCCGTATCCGCGGTCACCACGGGACTTTGGAGCCGTCGAAACTGATGAGCCGGTCCGAATCGTCGGGGCCGGCACAATCGAAGGTGGCGCCCGTGGCGGCGACAGGGTCGAGATTGGCGTCGTACATCTTCAAGGGACCGACGATGTTGACGCCCGGGACCTCGTCCCATGCCTCGAATCTCGAGCGGCCCGCAGCCGACGTCGAGCGCGGACACCTTGACTACTGGCGGAGCCCGCGGCCAGAGCCGGCGATCAGCACACCCGGCATGAACGCGTCTCGGCGCGCCGAGACCGCTCGGTCAGGCGCTCGTCTGCGATGGCGACGACGCGGCGGACGACGCGAGCGACCATGTCGATCGCCGCGGGATCGACGGTGCGTGCGCGGTCTCCGGGACCATGATAGGTCCGGAAGATGATCGGTCGGAACCACGGTATCAGCCAGCGCCAGCGGTTGGGGTGATCGACATAGTCGCGCAGCACCGCTTCGTCCTTTTGCGGGAGAACGGTGATCCCAACCGCGGGAAGTCCCGCGTCGGCGAAACTCCGGTGGTCGCTGGAGTAGCGAGGGACGGCACCGTGGGTCCCGTGGTAGACGTCCTCGGCGTCGGCCGCGACGGCGAACGCGTCCACTAGAAGCGAATTCTCCGCTGGCCCGCGGACGTCCCAGACGCCGAGCGCGTCGCCGATCCCGCAAAGCTCGAGGCTGGCGATGCCCACGAAGCGGCCGAGGTCGTGGTTCCGCGCGTAATGCTTCGAGCCGAGCCGGCTCGTTTCCTCGTGGTCGAAGAAGAGGAAGCGGACGCTCAAGTTGACCGGCGCGCCGTCGTTTCGGATTCGCTCGTACGCCGCCATCGCGGCCGCGACGCAGCTGGCGTTGTCGTTGGCGCCGGGGCTGTTCGGTGCCCGGTCGAAGTGGGCGGCGAAGGCGAGGACGTGGGTGCCTGCGCCGATCTCGACGATCACGTTCTCGCCCGCCCGACCGGCGGCTTGGTACGGCTCCGTCGTAAAGGCGATGGCGCGGGCGGCGAGAGCGCGCTTCAATATCTCCCGGCGTTCGTCGTTCGCCTTCCCCGAAAGAACCTCCACCAGGCGACGCGGGGACGGATCGTCTGAATAATGCTCGAATCCGGGCCCGCGCTCGATGGCGCCGTCGCAGGCCGCGATCATCGGGCCGAGCGCGGCCAAGGCCATCGCGGCCGCCGCAGTGGCGGCAATCCGCGTTTGTGGTCTTGGTCCCGGAAGACCGGACGCCGTCATGTGCGGCCCGCGAGTCCCCAAGCGAGCAGGCTGAAGACGGCGCAGAGCAGTCCGCTCGAGAGCAGCGGCTTGTCGCGCGCGAAAGCCCCGCCACGGAACACGCCGAGGAGGGCGGCGACCATCTTTGCCACGAGCCCGACACCGCACCCCGCGAGACAAAGCACGATCGGCACGTACGGGAGATGGGCCACCCAAAATGCCGGTCCCAGATGAATGCGCCCGCCTTCGGGTGCCAGCCCGAACAACACGTTCAGTGCCGGCGCGACCGACCACGCACCGTCCGCCGCCGGATAGGCGAAGATGTACAACAGGATCGCAAGCCCACCCGAGATAACGAGGCACGTCCCGTAGGCCGCCGTCAGCGCAACCCCCCGCCCCCTCTGCGAGACCGGCCCGAGAACCGCGATCACGATTGGCAGTGCCGCCGAGGCGAAGACCATCGACGCGAGCAAAAGCGCCCACGTCTTCTTCGGTTCGGGATCGGTGACCGCGAAGTGGCCCACGAGGACGGCCGCAAACGTGAGGACATAGGTCATCGGAAGCGCGGCCAGGAAGCCGTTGATCGCGCCTCGCAATCGTCGCGCGCGTCCCCACGACAGGTTGCCGAAGAAGATCATGGTGGAATAGGCGACGATATAACAAAGGGGCGCGACGAGGACGCTTTCCAGCATCGCGTGGCCGACCACCTCCTTGAGCAACCGGTCCGAGAACGATTGCAGCACGTACGCCGGAATGAAGAAGAACACCGAAACGCCGAGGAACGCGGCGCAGGCCCGATTGAAAGGCCAGATGGCGCTAATCTCGCCCGAGAGGTTCAGCATCGCGAAGACCACGACAACGACGGCGCAGAACGTCACCAGGAACGGCGAGCCGCCGACGAGCGCGTTGAGGAGCGCCATGGCCGGTAGCGCCAGGAATACGAGGCCCAGGAAGAGCGCGTTGAAGAAGGGGCTTCGGTCGGCGTCCGCGAACAGCGTGTAGATCGCCCGTTCGAACGCCTTCGTCACCGATCCCGTCGCGAGAGCCGCAACCGCCGGCCAAGGCGTCCGCACGACCCACGACCAGAACGCCGTCAGACGGCGGTGCAAGAAGAACCCATGGCGATCGGGACCGATCTCTAGGGCGACCAACAAGACCGCGAAAACGGCCCCGACGACGGCCGCCACGTTTGCCGCTCCGCTTACGAAGGCGAGTCCGCTCATGCGCTCGCCCTACGCTTCCGCACCCAACGCCCTGCGCGTCAAAAAAGCAGCCACGCGGCGAGGCCCAAGAACGTGAAAAACCCGATGACGTCGGTGATCGTGGTCAGCAACACCCCCGACGCGATCGCGGGATCAACGCCGCTGCGCTCGAGCACGAGCGGGATCGTGGTTCCGGCGAATCCCGCCACGAGCAGCGTCACCATCATGGCGAGCGCCAAAACGGCCCCAATTCCGATGCTTGAGAACCAGATCGTGCCGACCAAACCGGTCAGGATCGCGAACAGAAGGCCGTTCGAGCCGCCGACGATCAGCTCTTTGCCGATGACCCTGAGCGCGTTTGTCGAGGTCAGTTCCTTGGTTGCCAGTGCCCGCACCGCGACGGTCAAGGACTGGGTTCCGGCGTTGCCGCCCATGGAGGCGACGATGGGCATCAGCACGGCCAGGGCGACGATCTG
>JASMAE010000244.1 GCA_030754475.1 Rhodospirillales bacterium | reverse complement strand
AAGCGGGGTTGAGGAACAACGCCTACACCAACGTCATGGTGGCCTGGATCATGGGTGTCGCGCTCAGGGCGTTCGACGAACTTCTCGAGTATCGCCGCCAGGAACTGCGTGAATCGCTGCGCCTCGACGATTCCGAGTTATCGCTTTGGGCCGACATGAACCACAAGATGTTCGTGCCCTTCCACGACGACGGCATCATCAGCCAGTTCGAGGGCTACGAGGACCTTCAAGAGCTCGACTGGCGCCACTACCGGCGTAAGTACGGCAACGTCGCCCGGCTGGATCGCATCCTTGAGGCCGAGGGCGATTCGCCGAATCGGTACAAGCTCGCCAAGCAGACGGACGTGGTGATGCTGTTCTACCTTTTCGCCGCGGAAAGCATCACCAACATATTCCAGACCCTGGGTTATCCACTCGATCCCGAGGCGATCCGCCGCAACATCGATTACTACCTGCAGCGCACCTCGCACGGCTCGACGCTCAGCAGTATCGTTCACTCCGCCGTGCTCGCGCGCTACGACGGCGAGAAGTCGTGGCGGATGTTCCGGCGCGCTCTCGAAAGCGACGTGCACGACCTCCAAGGCGGGACCACGTCGGAAGGCATCCATCTCGGGGTCATGGCGGGCACGGTCGATCTCGTTCAGCGCGGCTACATGGGCGTGGAGATTCGCGACGAGGTCTTGTTCTTCAATCCTTTGGTGCCGCATCGGCTGGAGGGTCTCGGCGTCGCCATGCGTTACCGCGGCGTCTGGCTGGACGCCAATGTCAGCGACGGCAAGCTTTCGATCCTTGCGCGCCGGGGCGGCCCCGACATGGTGCCCGTGGGCGTGCGCGACACCATCTATTTCTTGAAGGCAGGCTACCGGCGCGAGTTCTCGCTGTAGGCGGGCGTCGGCGGCGGATCCTGGTCGCGCCCGAATGCCGCCGTTGCGACGCAATCGAGGTTTTATGGACGAAGACGAACCGACGATGGCGAAGGCGGAAGCGGCGGCGGCGGTGCAAACCGGAGTTCCGGACGCGGCGGCGCGTTTCTTCGCGCTCGGCTCCAAACACCATCGGCGCGGCGATCTCAAGGCGGCGCTTCATGCCTATGCCAACGCCGTGCGCCACGATCGAAGGCACGCGAACGCGTACAACAACATGGGCGTTGCGCTTCGGTCCATGGGCAAGCTCGAGGCCGCCGTCGCGTGCTACGACCGCGCGCTCGCCCTCAATCGCGCCGGCGCGGGCACGCACTCGAACCTGGGCAACGCGCTTCGCGGACTGGGTCGCTACGCGCTGGCGGCCATCCACCTTGGCGAGGCGGTCAAACTCGCGCCCCGGTCGGCCGAGACGTTCTACAACCTCGGCCTCGTGCTTCGCGATCTCGGCCAACTGGACGACGCGCTCAGGTGTTTCGAAAAAAGCCTCGCCACGCGCCGCGATCATCCCGACTGCGTGTGGGACCAGGCGTTGACGTTTTTGATGATGGGCGATTTCGAGCGCGGCTTTCCGGCCTACGAGGCGCGCTGGAACTTGGCGCGCGCGCGGAAGCGCCCCATTCGTCACCCGCTCTGGGATGGCTCGGACCTCGACGGGCGAACGATCGTCTTGCACAACGAGCAAGGCTTCGGCGACATGATCCAGTTCGTTCGCTTCGTCCCCTTGGTGGCGGAACGCGGCGGCACCGTCGTTCTCGAAGTCCAACCGGAACTCTCGCACCTGTTCGAAGGCGTTCGCGGCGCAAGCCGCGTCGTCCTGGACGGCGCCGTCGAAGACGAGGCCGACGTCGCTGCGCCGCTGATGAGCGTACCGGGAATATTGGGAACGACCCTCGAGACGATCCCCGCCGAGGTTCCCTATCTCGCGGCGCCGGACGTCGCCGGCGACCGCATTCGGGTTCACTTCGGCGCCGGGTGCAACGTCGGCATCTGCTGGGCCGGAAAGATCACCCATGCCGACGACCGGAACCGGTCGTGTTCGCTCGCCCATTTCGTCGACCTCATGGGGTTGGCGGACGTGGCCTTCCACAGCCTGCAGGTAGATGCCGGGCGGCGGGCGATCGAAGCCCAAGGATGCGAGGCGCTGGTGACCGACTTGGGCGGCAGGCTGCACGACTTCGCCGACACCGCCGCGGTCATCTCCCAGCTCGACCTCGTGATCACGGTGGATACCGCGGTCGCCCATCTGGCTGGCGCGATGGGGCGCCCGGTCTGGGTCCTGATCCCCTTCGCGGCCGATTGGCGCTGGATGCGTGACCGCGAGGACAATCCTTGGTATCCGACCATGCGCGTGTTCCGGCAACTGCGGCCGGGCGACTGGGCGGAATTGATGGCGCGGGTAAAGGAGGCGCTTTCCGAGTTCGCGGCCGCACGCGAGAAAACACTCCGATCAGATTGAATCAAGTTGACGGTGGCGAACCTGCCTGCGCGAAGCCGATTTGCCCTACCGAAGGCCGGGTCCAATTGCGCCGTGGCGTCGCCCGCCTATCTTTGCCGATGCCCCGCATGGCACATTAAAATTCGAAGCGTGCCCACGGCATGTACGCATAGTTTGAAGGTCTTCTTCTGGTCCCATGACAGACCTTGAGAGGCCCCGCTACGGACGGCCGCTCATGACCCTTAGCGGACCCTTGGCGCCGGCTTGCCCCCCGGGGGGGGGGCGACGACGACCCGCACCTGTTTAGCCCTCGCGGCGGCGATGGCGCCGCGGAATACAACACTATGTTGGCGTCCTTTCTTTTCCGAGTTCGCCCGCCGGGGCAGCGCTGAGAGCGATCT
>JASMAE010000243.1 GCA_030754475.1 Rhodospirillales bacterium | reverse complement strand
CTTAACCCGCGCCAAACTCTAACTTAAGCGCTGGACCACTAATCGGGGGCAGGCCAACGATCCAGGAGCTCATCGAAGAGGCGCCGGACGAAGACGCCACCCCCGGCGCGGGCAACCTGGGAGAAACGGCGCCTGCGCGTTGAAGCGCCGGCGCGCACTTACTCCACTTCGACGACCATTCCTTCGCGTGCGATGAAGTTCCCCGGCCAAGCCGCTTCGGCCTCGGTCGCGAGCGCGTCCATGAACGCGTCGTCGTGGTCGGGGTCGTGGTGGAATATGGCGTGCCGCTTGACGCCCGCCGCTTGGCAAAGGCGCATGCCCTCGTTCCAGGTGGAGTGGCCCCAGCCGATGTGCTTCGGCCATTCGTCTTCGGTGTAGGTACTGTCGTAGATGACCAGATCGGCGCCTTCGATGATGCCGAGGACGTTTCGGTCGGGAACTCCCGGTTGGTGCTCGGTATCGGTGACGTAGACCGCCGATTTACCGGCGTGTTCGATTCGATAGGCGGTGGCCCCGTTGGGATGGTTGAGCGGCGCGGTCCGCACCGTGACGTCGGGGTAGAGATCGAACGATTCGCCGGCATCGAAGTCCTCGTAGCTCACCTTGGCCAGCAGCGCATCGAGCGGGACCGGAAACATGGGGTTGTCCATCTGCGACGACAGCACGTGCTGGACGCCGCCCTTGCCCTTCAAGTGCCCGGCCTTGATGTGGATGGTCCAGTTCGGGCTGTACGCGGGGATGAAAAAGGGAAAGCCGTTGATGTGATCCCAATGCGTATGGGTCAAGAGCAAGTTGAGCTCGTTCATGTCGCGCTTGATGAACGCCTGGCCGGCGTTGCGAAGCCCGGTGCCGGCATCCAAGATGATCCGGTGCTCGCCGACCTCGAACTCCAAGCAGCTCGTGTTGCCGCCGTATTCGGTGTGATTCGGACCGGGGCACGCGATGCTCCCGCGCACCCCCCAAAATTTCACGTTGAACGTCATTGTCCCCCTCCGGTCGGGGCTCGACCGAACATCGAGCGCCCTCCCTATCCGTCTTGTGCAAAACCTCGATCCGAGACCCCCGGGCCTCCCAAGATGATGGAATTCGCGCCGTACATTAAGGCGGCTTCGATGATTCCCCAAACCATTACCATCGTTCAGTGATCCCGGTCACTGACGGATTCGGCGATGGCCACCCGATCCCCGAGGCCGAGGCCCAGGCGCTCGTCCGCCCGGCCGCGATTGACGGCGATCTCCACCAGGCCGTTGGCGTTCTCATACCAGAACGCTTCGTCGGGTTGTACTTCGGAAAATGTCGTTGCGCGATGTATCTTGCGGTGGCCGACGACGATCATCGCGTCGGGCGCCACGGTCATGGCGCGGACGCCCGTGAAAGCGTTTCCGAATCCGTCCACATAGATGATCTCGGCCAGGTCGTCGGGCCAGTGGGCGTAACGCACGGTGTCGATCGACCGCTCCTCGCCGCACGGCCCCTCGCCACGGGCGATGCGGGCCGCCACCGGCGCGAACAGATCACGGCCGTGAAAGCTGGCCGACAGCCGGGGCGGCGCAAACGTGATGTCCCAGCGTCTCGGGTTTCGCTCGGCGCGGCGCGAGACGATCTCGAACAATCCATTATCGGGGCCCACGAACCAGCGCCCGTTCGCGCACACCACGATCGGCGCGCGCGCGCCGCCGACCCCTGGATCGACCACGCAAAGGAAAACGGTTCCGTTCGGAAACTCGTCGACGTATGTAGCCAAAAGATAGGCCGCGGCCTTCGGATCGTGGGACGGGGCGTCGGCGAACAGCTCGATGGCCTCAACGCCGGGGGCGAGCCGCGCAAGGACCGCCTTCATCTGTCCCGTATAGGGACCGCTGAGTCCGAAATCCGTGAACAAGACAATCATCGCGCGCGCCCCCCCGCGCCTCATTCGCGAAGGCGGCCCGCATAACCGTTGCCCGCGACCGACGTCAACCGGAATCCGAGTTTCGGTGGGGCCGCGTCTCCTCCATCGCGCCTGGAGTGGCTTCAGGCGATCGCGCGCGCTTCGGCTTCGATCGCGCGCTTCACCTTTTCGTAGGCGCGCACCTCGAGCTGGCGGACGCGCTCGCGGCTGATGCCGAAAACTTGACCCAGCACCGCGAGTGTCTTCGGCTCATCCGCGAGGCGCCGCTCGACAAATATGTAACGCTCGCGTTCGGCAAGCGTCGCCAACGCGCCTTCGAGCAGGGCGTGACGCACATTTCGCTCTTGCGAAGCGGCAACCAGCGCCTCTGGTGAAGGCGTATCGTCTACGAGCGTGTCCTGGAACTCGATCCCGGAGCCGTCGGCGCCGTACGCGATCGGCGCGTTCAAGGAGGTGTCGCGCGCCGAGAGCCGATTGTTCATCTCCACCACCTCGCGCGCCGAGACGTTCAGCCGTTCCGCCAATGCCTCCGATTGCTCGGATGTGAGCGTCCGAAAATCGACGATGTTCATCTTTTGCTTCAGTTTGCGAAGACTGAAGAACAGCTTCTTTTGGGCCGCGATCGTGCCCATCTTGACGAGCGACCACGACCGCAGCACGTATTCCGTGATCGCCGCGCGAATCCACCACACGGCGTAGGTCGACAGCCGGAACCCGTAGTCGGGCTCGAACTTGCGCACCGCCTTCATGAGGCCGATGTTTCCTTCGGACACGAGATCGATCAACGGCAGGCCGTAACCGCGATATCGCGTCGCCACCTTCGCAACCAAGCGAAGGTGACTCGTCACCAAGGTCTGGGCGGCCGTGGCGTCGCCGTGTTCGCGCCAGCGCTTGGCCAGCATGTACTCCTCGTCCGCTTTCAATAGGGGAAAGCGAGAGATTTCCCGAAAATAGCGGGACAGGTTTCCATCGATCGGACCGCTTGGAAGGGTCGACGTTACCATGCGAATTTATGCTCCCGTCGGCGGCACGCCGCGGCGCCGATCAGCTGCCCCGCGGACGAAAAATCGCCCGGCTTTAGGCTGGTCTACCCTGCGATTGCGGCCGCTTCGTGGCGACGGAGAAGATCCCGCCGGGTCGGAAAACCGCCTCAAGCGCACCGAAATCCGTTGGGAGACCAGGAACCAACGTTTCGAATGCGTTTCCTTCTGACCTAAGCGACACACCTCCCGGCCCGAAACCATCGAGCAATTGTATTGACCGCCCTTGTAGGGCGCCGGCACCGATGGACGTTAGGATATTATCCGATAAAAGTCAAGGGTTTTTATAAGTTTATCGAATTACCTCAATGTATTAGATGATTTATTTAGATAATTATGATGTTCAGCCGCATCACGCAATTTTCTTTCCTGCTTGCGCGTGCGGCGGGCACGATCTTGCGCGCCGATGGCCGAGGTTCCGTCGCGCAACCGCGCCCGCGCTTAGACGACGGCGAAGGAGTCGTACACGATCGGCGATTGACGTTAATCTCTTGGGGCGAGGCAACGATCGCGAACTTCGACGAGGGACGACGAGAGATGGAAATATTGCGATCCGACGTTTGGGTGATCGGTTCCGGAGCCGCCGGGCTGATGGCGGCCATTTCGGCGCGCGAGGCCGGCGCCCACGTCCGCGTCGTGAGCAAGCGGCCCGCCGTCGGTGGTTCGGCGTCGGGGTTGAGCGGCGGCGGTTTCGTCGGCGCCTGGGCCGGGCTGACGAAAGAGGAGCATCGCGAGCGCACCGTCGCGGTCGGACGCGGGCTCAACGATCCCGTTTTGCTGGACGTTCTCGTCGAGGAGACGCCGAAGCGCTTCCAGGACATGCTCGACTGGGGATTGCCGATCGTCAACTCGAGCCGGCCCGGCAGCCTGGTGACCCAAGGTCAGGGGCCGGGACGCGGCCGGAAGGTGGTCGAATGCTTCGCGGCCAAGGCCGCCGCGATGGGTGTCGAGTTCATCGACAACTTGCTCGTGCGGACGCTTTCCGCAGAAGGCGGCGTTCCGATCTTCGCGGCCTGGTCCGCCGACCGCGGCGAATGGGTCGCGCTCGTCGGCGGGGCGGCCGTGCTGGCAACCGGGGGTGCGGCGAGCGTTTATCGGTATTTCGACACGCCCGAGGGGATCACGGGCGATTCCTACGCCCTCGCTTTCGACGCCGGCGCTGTCGTTCAGGACATGGAGTTCTTCCAGTTCTACCCGCTGAACCTGAACATGGAGGGGCTTCCCCCATCGACGGTGCCGGCGCCCGTGGCCGACCTCGGCAAACTCGTCAACGGCAAAGGCGAGGACATCCTCGCGAAACATGACATCCCTCGCGAACTCGCGGCGATCCGCCAACGCGACCGTTTGTCCCAAGCCCTGTTCATCGAGATCGAACGGGAAGGCCAAGAGATCTTCATCGACATGGTGGGCGTCACCAAGGAGGCTTGGTGCGCGGACCCGGCCGCCGGCGCGAGTTACACCTATTTCGGCGAGACGTGCGGCGCCTGGGAACGACCGCTCCGGGTCGCGCCCACGGCGCATTTCGGGATCGGTGGCGTCTCGATCGGAGCCGACGGCGCCACTACGCTTGCGGGTCTGTTTGCGGCCGGCGAGGCCACGGGCGGCTTGCACGGGGCGAACCGCATGGGTGAGAACTCGCTGAGCGAAACCATCGTCTTCGGCCACCGCGCCGGGCGCGCCGCCGCCTTGCGGGCGTCCGCCAACGGGGTGCTTTCCGATGCCGCGGCCCTGGCGCGCGCCGAGGCAACGGTCCCCAAACCGGCCCCGGGGACGCCACCCACTTCGGCCGCCGAGCTTCTGGCACGCCTTCGCCAGGCCATGTGGCGTTACGGGGGAATCCTGCGCGAAGCCAAGGGGACCGCGACCGGGCTCGAAGAGGTGTCCGAAATTCGCGAAGACGCCCACAAGACGGGAGCGGTTTCCGAGGCAAGGGAGTTTGGCCGCCTTCTCGAGGTCCAGCTCGCCGCGCGTGCGGGCTCGCTGATTCTCGGCGCCGCGGGGCGTCGCGAAGAAAGCCGCGGCGCGCATTATCGAGAGGACTTCCCCGAGACCGACGACGAGAACTGGCGCGGTCACATCAAGGTGGTCTCGAAGGACGGCGATCCGGCGTGGTGGTACGAGCCGCAATCGGCGATCGAAGGTGGGCGCGACACCCCTGCGCCGACCACCATCACCGGCTGGTAGGACGCGTTCCGCCCCCGCCGCCCGCGAACGCGCGATCGCGACGAAAACTAATCCAGTTCGTAATCGATGTCGGGGATCGGCGGCAGGTCTTCGCCGGCGCCGTTGCGAATCTCGGCTGCGCGCTTCTGGCGATACATGCTCCTGAGCGCCGCGTAGAAATCGATGGACGTCTTGCGAATCTGGTCCAATTCATCGACGACGCCGGAATAGGTGTCGACGCCGCCAACCGACGTGCGTGCCCAAACGGCGGCGTCGCGGTTGGTGTTGTCCAACCACATGTCGAGCGGATCGAAATAGCCGTCAACGACGTGCTTTCCCACGGCATCGCGGGGATTGGACGGCCCGAACAACGGCAGCACGAGGTAGAAGCCTTCGCCCACGCCCCATACACCCATCGTTTGCCCGAAGTCCTCGTCGTGCGCTTCGATGCCCATTTTGGCGGCACGATCGACGATCCCGCCGATTCCCAGGGTCGAATTGATCGCGAACCGCTGCGTCGTCTGCCAGGCGGCGCCGGGACGGCCCTGAAGCACGTCGTTGGCGAGGACGATCGGAGTGCGCAGATTGGCGAGAACGTTGCCGATCGCGGTTCGCACGGGCGGCGGGATGAATATCGAGTAGATCTCGGTCGCCGGCCCGAGAATGAAACCGCGGAACAGCTCGTTGAACTTGAAAATTACCCGGTTCAGCGGCTCGAGAGGGTCGCCGACGCCGTTTTCCGGCTCGGTCGGGGTTTCTTTCGGGGCTTGTGCAAGAAGAACTTCAGCGTCCCAGCCGCCCGCGGCAATTGCCGACGGCCCGGCGGCACCGAGCGCGATCGCCACAACAAACGGCGCGACCCACACGCGAACGCGCAAATTTCGCGGCGTTCCCACTTGCCTCGCCCCCTCCTTCGCCACCCTGCACCCCTTCCGGGGCCACTCTTCCAACAGCCGCGATCCCGCGTCAGCGCACCGGTATGCGGCCGATTCGTGGAACACTCTACGTTTAACAGCGCGTGCCCCGCAACCATGAACTGGCCGGGCCGCGGCACGACGCATCACGCGGCAGGTGTTGTGTCCGCCGTGCCAAACCCATATGGTCGGCGGACGCTGCCATGACAACGATTCCCGGCATGTCCCGACGTTTGCGACTTTGCGGCGCATCTCCCCTTCTTCTTCTCCTGCTTTTCCTCACGCCGGCGGCCGCCGAGGACGATCCGATCGTCATCGTAGAGCAATTTCAGGCCAGCCTTCTCGCCGTCATGAGGGAGGCGTCGACGCTTGGGGTGAAGGGGCGCTACGAGCGAATGCTCCCGCCGATCGAGCGTGCGTTCGACCTTGGCGCCATGACCAGGATCGCGATCGGCGAGCACTGGACGCGCGCCGACGAAAGTCAACGCACACGCCTCGTTCGCGCGTTCGGGCGCATGAGCGCGAGCACCGTCGCAATCCTGTTCGACGGCTATTCGGGCGAGCGGTTCAAAACTCTCGGCGAGCGCGCCGGCCAGAATGAGACGCGTTACGTCAATACCATCATCGTCCTTTCCGACGGCGACGTGAGCCTCACGTATGTGGCCAAGAGAATCGGAAATGGGTGGAAGCTGATCGACGTCATCGTCGATGACGGCATCAGCGAATTGACGGTCCGCAAGTCCGAATACCGAAGAGTGCTCGCAAGCGATGGCGTCGAGGGGCTGATCGCAGCCCTCGAGAGCAAGGCGGGCGAGCTGATCGCCCAATGACGGCCGGTCCCAAGTACGCATACGTCCGGCCCCGCGGGCGGTGGGCGTGCGCCGTCGCGGCCGCGTTCGTCGGGACGATCACTTTGCTGTCGTCGGCGGCCCAAAGCTCGCCGGCCACGGACGTGATCGAGCGTTTCCACGCGACCCTGATCGCCGTGATGAAGGACGCCGAATCCCTCGGCCCCGGGGGCCGGTACGAACGCCTCGCCCCCGAAGTCGCGCGCACGTTCGATCTTGCCCGAATGATCCAGATCGCCACGGGCTCGTACTGGCGCAAGGCCCGGGACGCCGATCGCGAACGCCTGGTCGCCGCGTTCGCCAGATTGAGTTCCGGAACCTACGCCGACCGTTTCGACGCCTATTCCGGGCAGAGCTTCGCGACAATCAACGAGTCCAAGGGCCCTCGCGGAACATTGCTCGTCGCGACACAGATCCGAAGACCGGACGATGCGCCCGTCACCATCGCCTACGTGATGACCGAGGCGGAAGGACGCTGGACGGCGATCGACGTCCTGCTCGCGGACGGCATCAGCGAGCTCGCGGTCCGGCGCTCGGAATACCACCGGATCCTCAGGGATGGGGGTATCGGGCGCCTGATCGTCGAATTGAACCGAAAGGCCGACACGCTGATCGGCCTAGGCGCGGCGCGCTGAGGGCGACCCGTCGTCGGCTCAGAATCGGGCCGCCCAGAGCGCCATGCGTCCAGATTGAACCATTTGACCGGCGTTAATTTGCGCCGTGGCTAGAGCGGATCGCGTTCGATTGGAACCGCGATGCGGTTGCAATCGAAGACGTGAATCCGCTCGATCCCAATAAAATAGACCAGATTCACGTGGTCGGCGGATCGCCGTAGGCGATTTCGCCCGACCACGATCTGGTCTTTGCGCGCTTCGCATGTTGATGTGCGATGTGGGGCATCGGCAAAGATGCTCGGGCGACGCAACGGAGCAATTGGACCCGGCCTTCGGTGCGGCAAATCAGCTCCCCGGGTTCGTTGCGGCACTCGCCCGATGGCCCGGCATCGCACTTCGAGGCGCGCCTGCGAGGACAAGTCCATTTGCCACCATCAAATTGATTCAATCTGGACGCATAGTGCTCTAGCGCTTGAGCACCAAGGCGGCCGCGACGCCGAGCGCGGCGAAGAACGTCGCGTGCACCACCCAATCCGTGAAATTGTCGAATCGCTCGCCGAACCGCGTCGCCTGGTTCTTCAGGCGCGCGATCTCACCGTCGCAGTTGTCGAGCGCGTAGGATACGAACAGAAGGACGCCGCCCCCGAGGCCCGCGGGACGGCCACCGACGGGCACAAGCGCGCTCGCCGCGAGCCCTGCGACGAGCGAGGCGGCAGTGACTTGGTTCGCGGTTACAGGCAACCGCATTAGGACGGGTGTCAGAAGGCGCGAAACCTGACGGATCAGCGGCAGCGCGCGGAGCCCCCGG
>JASMAE010000242.1 GCA_030754475.1 Rhodospirillales bacterium | reverse complement strand
TGTCGCGGACAAGCTTGGCGTCGTGACCGCGCTGTGCGGAAATCTCGGCATCGGGCTCGATCGGGTCGCGTACGTGGGCGACGACGTCAACGACGCCGGCGTCTTGGGCGCGGTCGGCGCCCCGATGACGGTCGCCGACGCCGTGCCGCAAGCGAAAGCGGCCGCCGCCTACGTGACCGCGCGGAACGGCGGCGACGGCGCCGTGCGCGAGATTTGCGAGCTTCTTCTCAACGCCCGCGCCGCGCCGCGTCCGAAACGGGCGACGTCCCGCAAACGCTGACGCGGCCTGCGGGCCGAGGTCGCGGGCGACAATCCGAGAAAGGGGAGAGGCCGATGACCACTGATAATCTGGATGACGAATCGTTTACGCTCTACGACCTTCGGGTCGAGGTCGTGGCGGACGACGGGCCGGTGGTGACGCACGCGAAGGCGGGCGAGTACTTCGACGTGATCGGCGGGCGCATCGTCTTTTCCGGCGAGCCGTCGTTCTCGCTCTACGGGATGATGGCGGTGCTCCCCTTCCTGCCGGCGAAGCAACGCGAGAGCGAAGATGCCGACTGGATGACCACCGACGAGGAGATCGCAAGCCCCGATCCCCGCTGCACGGCCCGGTTCCGCATTCGGCGCTTGGCGAAAAAGACGTACCGCCACAGCGATTTCAGCGCCGTTCCGCTTGCCGTGCCGGACGAGCCGTGAGCGCGGTCGCGCGCATCCCCCTCGCGCCCGGCTACGAAATCTCGCGTGTGCTAAAAGGGGGATGGCAGCTCGGCGGCGGGCACGGCCGGGTCGTGCGTGCGCGCGCGCTCGCCGACATGGCGGCATTCGTCGAGGCCGGAATCACGACCTTCGACTGCGCCGATATCTACACCGGCGTCGAGGCGCTCATCGGCGCCTTCCGAAACGCCTATCCCGCGCTCGCGGACGCGTTTCAGGTCCACACGAAATTCGTTCCCGACCTATCTGCGCTGGCCAGACTCGATCGCAACGCCATCCAGCGCATCATCGACCGCTCGCTCGCGCGGCTTGAAGTCGAGCGACTCGATCTGGTCCAGTTCCATTGGTGGGACTGGAATGTTCCGGGGCACGTGGACGCGGCGCTGGCGCTCGACGATCTGCGCCGGGCGGGCAAGATCGGGCTCGTCGGCGTGACCAACTATGACGTGGTGCATCTGCGCGAGCTCCTCGATGCCGGCGTTTCCGTGGCGGCGCACCAAATCCAGTATTCGCTCCTCGACGCGCGGGCAGAGAACGGAATGACGGCGCTATGCGCCGAACGCGAGGTCCCGATCCTGAGTTACGGCGCACTTGGCGGCGGATTCCTGTCGCGGACCTGGCTGGGCGCACCGGCGCCGGCGCGACCGCCCGCCAATCGCTCTTTGGTCAAGTACGGCCTGATCATCGATGAATTCGGCGGCTGGGCGCGGTTTCAGGAGCTGCTGGCGGCCCTGGACGCGATCGCCGATCGGCGAGGCGCCACCATCGGCCAGGTGGCCATGCGCTGGGCGCTCGATCGGCCCGGCGTCGCGGGCGTAATCGTCGGCGCCACCTCGGTCCGGCACCTCGCCGATACCGTGGGCGTTTTCGCGTTGCGCCTGACGGACGAGGACGCGCGCGAGATCGCGGCCGTCACCGCCGGGCGCACGGGACCGGCCGGCGATTGTTTCGGGCTCGAACGCGACCGCGACGGTCCCCATGGGCGGATCATGAATTACGAGCTAAAC
Organism: Rhodospirillales bacterium; assembly: GCA_030754475.1. GTDB lineage: Bacteria > Pseudomonadota > Alphaproteobacteria > Rhodospirillales > JASLLV01 > JASLLV01. The sequence goes on along the minus strand of JASMAE010000242.1, from coordinate 8,825 downwards.
GCGCAGCCCGGTTGAGCGTTCCGTCACGCCGGGGCGCGAAATAGACGGCGAATCAGGCGTACGATCCGCTTTGGCGGAGTGGTCCGCGCCCGGCAAATTCCTCGCCGCGGGTCCCTATATGCCCTAATCTGGCGCGGTGAGAAGGAAGCCCGATTCGCAGGCGCCCCATGACATTCGTGGGTGACTTCCCGCAGACCGATTCCGAGCGGTTGGCGATCGAAGCCGCGCACGGGGCCGACGAAACCGCCTGCGTCGTCGCCCATTTGCCCGAGGCGAGCCTGGATGCCGCCGCGCACGGGCGCGTGCACGAACGCGCCGCCGCCCTGGTGCGCCGCGTGCGCGAGATGCGCCATGGCGACGGCGGGCTCGATGCCTTCCTCAGCGAGTATGGGCTGTCCAACAAAGAGGGCGTCGTCCTCATGTGCCTGGCCGAGGCGCTGTTGCGCGTTCCCGACGCCGACACCGCCGATCGCCTGATCCGTGACAAGATCGCCGAAGCCGACTGGCACGGCCACCTGGGAAGAAGCGATTCGCTCTTCGTCAACGCCTCCACCTGGGCCCTGATGCTCACGGGCCGGGTGATGGACCTCGCCGGCGACGATGAGCTTCGCGACGTGGGCGACTTCCTGGGCCGCGCGGTGGCGAAGACCGGCGAGCCCGTCATCCGCAAGGCGATGATCCAGGCTATGCGCATCCTCGGCCGCCAGTTCGTGATGGGGCGGACCATCGAAGAGGCCATGGCGCGGACCCGCGACTTAGAGGCCAAGGGCATCCGCGTCTCGTACGACATGCTCGGCGAAGCGGCGCGAACGAGCGCCGACGCCGCGCGCTACTTCGAGGCTTATGCGGGCGCCATCGCCGCGCTCGCGGCAGGTGCGCGCCAAACCGGGGTGTTCAACGGCCCCGGGATCTCGGTCAAGCTATCGGCCTTGCATCCCCGCCTGGAGCTGGCGAAGCGGCGCCGCCTTTTCGACGAGCTCCTGCCCCGTTTGAAATCGCTCGCCGCGGCGGCCAAGGCCGCCTCCGTGAGCTTGTGCGTTGACGCTGAAGAGGCCGACCGGCTGGAGATCTCGCTCGATTTGTTCGAGGCGGCCTTTGCGGATCCGGCGCTCGCGGGGTGGGAGGGCTTGGGCCTCGCCGTCCAGGCGTACCAGAAGCGGACGCCGGCGGTCATCGACTGGCTTGCGGCGCTTTCGCGGCGCCACGCGCGGCGGATCACGGTGCGCCTGGTCAAGGGCGCGTACTGGGACGCCGAAATCAAGCGCGCCCAGGAGCGCGGTCTCGAGGGCTATCCCGTCTTCACCCGCAAGGCCTCGACCGACGTCTTTTTCCTAGCCTGCGCGCGCCGGCTTTTCGATTCGCCGGACGCTTTCTATCCGCAGTTCGCCACCCACAACGCCCATACGGTGGCGTCGGTTCTGGAAATGGGCGGCGCCTCCCGAGACTACGAATTCCAACGCCTCCACGGCATGGGCGATGCCTTGTACGAAGCGCTCGCCGAGACCGGGCCCGCCGTCGCCTGCGGGGTGTACGCGCCGGTCGGCGGACACGAGGACCTGTTGGCCTACCTTGTTCGGCGCCTGCTGGAGAACGGCGCCAACACGTCCTTCGTCAACCGCGTCATCGACGACCGGGCGCCGATCGAGGACGTCATCGCCGATCCGGCGGAAAAGGTGCGGGCGCTCAAGGAAAAGCCGCACCCGGCCATTCCGCTGCCGCGCGCACTCTATGGCGACGAGCGGCAAGGCGCGCGGGGCGTCGATCTCGGTGATCGGGCGCAGATTCGCGTGTTGGCCGCCGCGATGAACGCCGTCGAAGGCAGATGGCGCGCGGCGCCGGTGATTGGGGGGAAGAGCTTGCAGGGAACCGCCGAAAGGGACGCTCTCGATCCCGCCGACCGGCGCCGGCGCATCGGCACCGTCTCGGACGCGACCGAGGCCCTTATGGACGAGGCGTTGGCGCGCGCCCGAGACTTCGCTCCGGATTGGGACTCGACACCGGCCGACGAGCGCGCCCGGTGCCTCGAGCGCGCCGCCGATGGCATGGAGGATCAGATGCCGGCGCTGATCGCGCTGTGCGCCCGCGAGGCGGGCAAGACCATCGATGACGGCATCGCCGAAGTGCGCGAAGCGGTCGATTTCTGCCGCTATTACGCGGGCCGTTGCCGGGCCGAATTCGCTTCGCCGATCGTGATGCCGGGGCCGACCGGCGAGGCGAACGAGCTCCGCCTGCACGGGCGTGGCGTCTTCGCCTGCATCGCGCCGTGGAATTTCCCGCTCGCGATCTTCACGGGCCAAGTGGCGGCCGCGCTCGCCGCCGGCAACGCCGTGGTCGCCAAGCCCGCCGAGCAGACCCCCCTGATCGCCTCTCAGGCGGTCGCGATCCTTCACGAAGCGGGGGTTCCGGCGGATGCGCTGCATCTGCTCCCCGGCGACGGCCCGAGCGTGGGTGCGCCGCTGGTCCGCGATGCGCGCATCGACGGAGTCGCGTTCACGGGTTCGCTCGAAACGGCCCGGCTGATCAATCGCGCGCTCGCCGATCGGGCCGGCGCCATCGCGCCCCTGATCGCCGAGACCGGCGGCCAGAACGCGATGATCGTCGATTCGACGGCGCTCTCCGAACAAGTGATCGACGACGTGGTGACATCGGCGTTCCACAGCGCCGGCCAACGGTGCTCGGCGTTGCGGGTCCTGTTCGTGCAACGCGATGTCGCGGGGCGCATCCTTGCGATGCTCGCCGGCACCATGGACGAGTTGAGCATCGGCGATCCGGCGTTGCTCGAGACCGACGTCGGACCCGTGATCGATGGCGACGCGAAGGCGAGCCTCGAAACCCACGCGGCGGCCATGGGGCGCCACGGACGCCTGGTGCGCGAGGCGGCGTTACCGCCTGAGTGCGGCCACGGCACCTTCTTTGCCCCCCGGGCCTTCGAGATCGAGAGCATGGCCGTGCTGGAGCGCGAGGTGTTCGGACCCATCCTCCACGTCATCACCTATTCGGCGGATCGCCTGGACGCGGTCGTTGATGCCGTCAATGGCACGGGCTACGGGCTGACGCTTGGCATCCACAGCCGCATCGACGCCACCCAGCGCGCCATCCACGCGCGCCTCAGGGTCGGCAACACCTACATCAATCGCAACATGATCGGGGCGGTGGTGGGCGTGCAGCCCTTCGGCGGCGAGGGTCTCTCGGGAACCGGCCCCAAGGCCGGCGGTCCCCGGTACCTGCACCGATTCGCCACCGAGCGCGCGCTTTCGATCAACACGGCCGCCACCGGCGGCGACGCCCAACTCCTGTCGCTCGCGGAAGACGACGTCGGTTGACCCTGGACCATCCGACGGCGGGCGCAGGAGAGGTCTCGACGCGATCGTGGGACGTGATCATCGTAGGCGGCGGCGTCATCGGAAGCGCCATCGCCCATTTCCTTGCCGCCGAGCCCGCGTTCCCCGGCACTATTTTGGTGGTGGAGCGCGATCCGAGTTACGCCAGATCCTCGACCGCCCTTTCGGCGGGATCCATCCGTCAGCAGTTCTCTACGCGTGAAAATATCAATATTTCCATATTCGGATTCGATTTTCTTAAAGCTATAGATGAGCATCTCGCCATGGGCGCCGAGGCTCCGGACATTGGCCTGGTCGAGGCGGGATATTTGTTCCTGGCGACCGACCAGGGGATCGACATTTTACGTGAGAGCCACGCGGTCCAGCGCGGATGCGACACCGCGGTGGCGCTTCTTTCTCCAGACGCGTTGAGGGAGCGGTTCCCGTGGCTTAAGGCGGACGACCTCGCGGGTGGCTCGCTGGGCCTCGCGGGCGAGGGCTGGTTCGATGCGTTCGCGCTGCTGCAGGCGTTCCGACGAAGCGCAACTGCGCTGGGCGCGGTTTACGTGGACGACGAAGTCATCGGTTTGACGCGCGCGGGTGACCGCATCACCGGGGTCACGCTGCGCGAGCGCGGAAACGTCGCTTGCGGGAACTGTGTCAACGCCGCCGGCCCAAGCGCGGCCGCGCTTGCCGCGATGGCCGGAATCGAGCTGCCAGTACGCCCGCGCAAACGGCTGGTGTTCTATTTCCTGTGCCCAGACGCGATCGCCGGCGCGCCCCTGGTCGTCGATCCCTCGGGTCTCTATTTCCGCCCCGAGGGCGAGGGTTTCATTTGCGGCATGCCGCCGCCGCCCGAAGACGACGCGGATTCGACCGACTTCGACGTAGATTACGCCATGTTCGAGGATTGCATCTGGCCCCGGCTTGCCAATCGGGTCCCGGCCTTCGAGACGCTCAAGCTCCGACGCGCCTGGGCCGGCCATTACGCTTACAACACCTTCGACCAGAACGCGGTCCTCGGCCCCCATCCCGACGTCGGCAACTTCCTCTTCGCCAACGGCTTCAGCGGCCACGGGCTGCAACAGTCGCCCGCCGTGGGGCGCGGAATCGCCGAGTGCATCACCTTCGGGGCCTATCGCACCCTCGATCTCGGGCGCCTGTCCTACCGGCGAATCCCGGCCCGACGGCCGCTCCGTGAGATCGCGGTGGTCTGAGGCCGGCGGGCGCGCGGGCTCTAATTGTTGGCGCCTTCGAATCGCGCTATAGAATGCCGATGGGGCTCCGAAGCGCCTTTGCCGCCTTGATCTTCGTCGTTGCCGCCCCGACCCTCGCGGGGTGCGAGGTGGCGCCGTACGTGTACGACTCCGGTGAGTTCAATCGCTCGTCGCCCACGTTCAAGAAGGAACCGCTGGATCGCGACACGGTCTCCATCTGCTACTCCCGTCGGCATACCGACCCTGAGACGCTTTTGCGAATGGCGCAGGCCGAATGCGGAAAATACGACAAGGTGGCGCGCTACATCGAAGGCGAGTATTTGCGCTGCCCGGTCATTATTCCGGCGATCGCCAATTTCGCGTGCGCGGCCCGTTAGGCGCGCCGGCGCGTTTCCAAGGCTGCTCGCCCGGGCGATGAGACGACGCATGGGAAGCGTGCTTGCGGTAATCGGAATCGGCTACGCGCTCGTCGTCGGCGGGCTCTTCCTCGTTCAGCGAAGCCTGCTCTATTTCCCCGCCGGCGGAGTGCCGGCGCCCGCCGAGACCCTGGTTCCGGAAATGGCCGTGGTGCATTTGGCCACGGCGGACGGCCTCGATCTCGACTCGTGGTACGCGCCCGCCGCCGCCCGCAGGCCTACGATCGTCTATTTCTGCGGGAACGGCGGCCACATCGGCATGCGCGATGCCAAGATCCGTCCGTACCTGGACGCAGGGTTCGGTGTGTTGCTCGTCGGTTACCGCGGCTACGGCGACAATCCGGGATCGCCGAGCGAAAAGGGACTGTACGCGGACGCGCGCGCCGCGCTCGGGTTCCTGCGCGGGAGCGGCCTGGCGCCTGCGACGTGGGTGCTGTACGGCGAATCGATGGGGAGCGGGGTCGCGGTTCAAATCGCCCTCGAGCAATCGGAGACGGGCAATCCCGTCGGCGCTGTCGTTCTCGAGGCGCCGTTCACGTCGATCGGCGACGTGGCCCAGGCCCATTACCCGTTCGTTCCGGCCCGATGGCTCGTGCGCGATCGCTTCGATTCGGCGTCGAAGATCGCTCGCGTCGGGTCACCCGTTTACGTCGTCCACGGCGAAGGCGACAGGATCGTCCCGGTCCGCTACGGCCGGCGCCTGTTCGCGGCCGCGGTCGAGCCCAAGGAGATGCGGGTCGTGAGCGGGGCCGGGCACAATGACCTGTACGATTTTGACGTACCTGAAGGCGTGATCGCGGTTCTCGATCGAACGTTCCGGGATTGACGCAAGCCCCCTTCTGGGGGTGCGGATTTCTTGACATTTTCGCGATTCGTTCTATGTTTTGGTGGGATAATTTGGGACGGTATGGCGCGTTGCGCGTTCGCGACGCGTGTCTTGCCGCTTTCGGAGCGGGTGCATCATGGCGTTGGTCGCGCGGACCGTAGTGAGCGCGATGCCAAGTGGCGTGGCCACAAGGCCGCCGCCGGGCGTGCGCAACGTCGCCACGGTCAACCCGTCGCCGATCGAGCCGTTGGCGCCGAAGGTCGGCGTCTCCTACGACGAGACGGCCAATCTTTTCCGGGAATATGCAGAGCGCGATTCGCACGAGGATCGCGACCGCGGGCAACCGTCGCCGCGTCTGGTCATGCCACCCTCGAGCCGCGCCTTCGCCGAGATCTTCGAAACCAATCAGCCGGTCGGCACCGGCCATTACCGGTCGTCGGGCTCGAACGCGGCGTTTTTCGCCGAGTTCCTAGGCAAAGCCATCAACCTGTACGAAAATAACGCGAAGATCATCGCCGGCGACGAGGAAAAGCGCGGCGGTTCGCTCAACCTCAACCTCTGAATCCCAAGCGGATGAATCCCGGGCGAGCGGTCCGCCGCCGCGGTTTACTTGACGGTCATGCACGGGCACGCGGCGAGGTTTCCCACCTTGTGGGAAACGCTGCCGATGAAAAGTTCTTGAAGGCTGCCGAGGCCGCGCTTTCCCATCACGATCATGTCGGCCTTCTCTCGTTTCGCACAGTCGAGAATGTGCGCCGCCGGATCGCCCTCCGCCACGTGGAAAGAGATCTTTTTGACCCCGCTTCGTTCGGCCACGCGCTTCGCGGCGTCGAGGATTCGCTCGCCCACGGCCTCGAGCACGCTCGTCGGGATCGGCGGCGCCACGTACCCCCCACCGAGACTCGCGGCCGCGAGCGGTACGTCTTCGACGCGTTCGAGCTCCACTCGGATGGCCTTGGGAAGTTGCTTGACGTTCGTCACCGCGCGAAGGTCGTCGGGCGCGGCGTCACGCAAAAGGACGTGCACGAGAACGAGCCGCGCGCCGTATTTCTCCGCGAAGCCGCATGCCAGTGCGAGGGCCTTGCGGGCATGGCCCGAGCCGTCCGTGGGGACGAGAATGGTCTTGATCATCGTTTCGCCCCTTCAGTCCAGTGACGCGCCTCCGTGAGCGCAAGGAACCGCCGGAATCCCGTAGCACGATACGCGAAGCGGCACGACGCCTTCCATGATTTGGATCACGTCGCGACATGATCGATAGCAACCGGACACATTCAGCCCTTCGCTTCCTCCGCGCCGGCGACGACGAGGGCGGGTTCTCGGTCGGCGCGGGCATGGCTCACCTGGACGACCTCGGCAAGGATGGAGACGGCGATCTCGGCGGCTTTTCGCCCGCCCAGCGGCAGTCCCACCGGGCTCCGGATACGGGCGATCGCATCCTCTGAAAAGCCCTTATCGGCCAGGCGTTCAGCGCGTTTCGCATGGGTCCGGCGGCTGCCGAGCGCGCCGATGTAGAAGGCGTCCGATTTGAGCGCGACGGCGAGCGCCGGATCGTCGAGCTTGGGGTCGTGGGTGAGCGTGACCACTGCCGTTCGCGAATTTGGGGCCAGCGCTTCGAGCGCCGTGTCCGGCCAGTCGTGGCTGAGGGTGACGCGGGGAAACCGGCCCTCGGTGGCGAAGGCCCGGCGGGGATCGACCACCGTCACGTCGAACCCGGCGAGCGCCGCCATGGGGGCGAGCGCTTGGGCGATGTGAACGGCGCCGACCACGACCATCCGCAATGGTCGGTTAAAGACGTTTATGAACAGCTCTCCCAGCGCCCCGGACGCGATGAAGGAGCGGTCTTCGGAAATGGCGCGCCGCGCGGCCTCGACGATCTCGGGACTCGGTGAGAAGTCGCCGCCGACCCGGTCGGGGCCCACCAGCGCGTGAGCGCCGGTCGCAAGCTCGGTCACGAGCGCCACCGGTCTCTCGTCCATCAACGCGCGCAGCGTGTCGGCCCGTGGCGCCCGCTCGACATAGACTTTCATCTCGCCGCCGCAGGCGAGGCCTACTTCCCAGGCTTGCTCGTCGGAGATGCCGAAGTCCAAGACACGCGGGGCTGCGCCCGCGATCGCGCCGCGGCCCTCTTCGATCACCGCACCCTCGATGCAACCGCCCGAGACCGAACCGACGAATGCGCTGTCGTCGCAGAGCGCGAGCAGACTTCCCGGTCGGCGCGGCGCCGATCCCCAGGTGCCGATTACCGTGGCGAGCGCCACGCGTCGGCCTTGGCCGAGCCAGCCGATCACTCGGTCGAGAACCTGTCCGTTTTCGTCCATGACCGGTCTGTTTCGTGTTAAGCGCGGGCTCCGAAGTCGCGAACGCGCTTCGGCCCCACCTTCAAGACGCAAAGTACCACAACAACAACGCGATCACGACGATCAGCGCCGGCGCCCAGATCCCCGGGCCGAGCCCCCGGACGGGCTCGGCGGGCGGTGGCAGTTCCGGCGGTGGTGCAGACGGAAGCGGGGCTTCCTCGGTGCCCGGTTCTTTCGGGATCGCGGCGGCGAGTCCGGGAGCAACGCCCGGCAGGGCGTCGCGAAACCGGATGAAGAAGGCGTCCGCAAGTTTGCGTGTCGTTCCTTGCAGCAATCGCGCGCCCACCTGTGCGAGCGGTCCGCCCACCTGGGCGTCGACGGCGTAGGCGAGAATCGTCTCGGCGCCGTCCTCGCGCAAGCTGACGGCGGCCCGGCCGCGGGCGAACCCGGCGGCGCCCGTTCCCTCGCCGTACAGCGTATACGCGTTCGGGGGATCCAAGTCCGATAGCGTCACCTTGCCGCCGAATGTGGCCTTCACGGGGCCCACCTTGGCGGTCACGGTGCCTTCGTATTCCGTCTCCGAGCGTTGCTCGAAGAAATCGCAGCCCGGAATGCAGGCCTTCAGCACCTGGGCGTCGTTGAGCGCCCGCCACACGGTTTCGCGGTCCGCCGGGATTCGAACCTCGCCGGAAACATCCATCGCCGCCCGATCCTGATGTGTGGCAATTCCATCTGAGACCCTATATTTT
>JASMAE010000241.1 GCA_030754475.1 Rhodospirillales bacterium | reverse complement strand
GTGATCGAGGCGGCCGCCAAGGAGTTCGGCACGGCCGTCAGCGTCAAGGGGTTCGTCCGCTTCGTACTCGGCGAGGGCCTCGACAAGAAGGACGACGACTTCGCCGCCGAAGTGACGGCCCTTTCGTCCTAGAGGAAGGCGCCGCGCTCCCCTCGCGGGAATTATTCGAGCGCACCGTCCGGCGATTGATGTATGATCCGCCCGCGCCGGGGAGAGTGCACGCGGACCGGGTCTGATGAGGTGGACCGCGTGCAGCGGTCGCCGCATCGGTCTCGCGCCCCGTTGTAGCCCGATGGGCGTTTCCGGGAGTCGCATGGACAGGGAACCGAAATACCGGCGCGTCCTACTCAAACTTTCGGGCGAAGCGTTGATGGGGGGGCGGGACTTCGGCCTCGACATCGCGACGGTGAACCGCATTTGCGACGATGTTCGCGCCGTCCATCGCATGGGCGTCGAGCTTTGCCTCGTCGTAGGCGGGGGTAACATTTTCCGGGGCATTTCGGCCGCGGGGTCGGGCTTCGATCGGACGACCGGCGACAACATGGGCATGCTCGCCACGGTGATCAACGCCCTCGCGATCCAAAGCATCATCGAAGGCGGGGGGATTCAATCGCGCGTCTTGTCCGCGATACCCATGGCGACGATCTGCGAACCCTACATCCGGCGGCGCGCGGTGCGCCACCTGGAGAAGGGCCGCATCGTGATCTTTGCCGCGGGCACCGGGAATCCCTTCTTCACCACCGACACCGCCGCCGCCTTGAGAGCCGCCGAGATCGACTGCGACGTGCTGATGAAAGGGACCCTGGTGGACGGCGTCTACGACGCGGATCCCAGAAAGGTAGCGGACGCAAAACGTTACGACACGTTGACATACAACGACGTGCTGTCGAAGGAACTTGGGGTCATCGACGCCGCCGCGGTCGCGCTTGCGCGCGACAACAAGGTTCCCATCCTGGTCTTTTCAATCCAAAATCCCGGAGCATTCGCAGACGTCGTAACGGGTTGTGGGCGGTCCACGATCATATGCGAGGGGTCTTGAAGCAATGGCGATGGAAATCCAAGTCTTGAGGGAGGACATACGTCGGCGCATGGAAGGCGCGCTCAACGTGCTTCAACAGGAATTTGCGGGCTTGCGGACCGGCCGCGCCGCGGTCGGGCTGCTCGAACCCATCATGGTCGACGCCTACGACGGCAAGATGCCCCTTGTCCAGGTCGGAACGATCGGCGTTCCCGACCCCAGAACCTTGAGCGTGCAGGTGTGGGACAAGAGCTTGGTCCAGAAGGTGGAAAAGGCGATTCTCGAGTCGGGCCTGGGACTCAATCCGGCGACCGAGGGCCAAACCTTGCGGGTTCCCATCCCGTCATTGACCGAGGAACGACGCACAGAGCTTACGAAAATTGCAGGCAAATATGCCGAAGACTCGCGTATCGCCTTGCGCAACGTCCGCCGCCACGCCATGGACGATCTCAAACGCGCGGAAAAGGACCACGAGATTTCGAAGGATGAGCACCACACGTTCGCCACTGACATCCAAGGCCTGACCGACGAATACGTGAAGAAAATCGACGGGGTCCTGGAGATCAAGGAAAAGGAGATCATGCAGGTTTGAAGGTCATGCGGGCACTTCCCCTCGACAAGGAGCCGTTGTCTCCGCCTCTGCACGTCGCCATCATCATGGACGGAAACGGGCGCTGGGCCCGTGCCAGGGGGCTGGTGCGCGCGGCCGGGCACCGGCGCGGCGCCGAATCGGTTCGCACGGCCGTCGAATGCGCCGTCGAGTTGGGGATCTCCTACCTCACGCTTTACGGCTTTTCGTCGGAGAACTGGAACCGCCCCGAGTCGGAAGTCAACGACCTGATGGGCCTGTTGCGGTTCTACCTGCTGAGCGAGATTGCCTATCTTCACGACAATGGGATTCGGCTCCGCGTGATCGGCGACCGTGAACGCCTGGCGCGCGATATCGTGGCGACGATCGAATCGGCCGAGAACCAGACCCGGGAGAACGGCAACCTCACTTTGATCATCGCCTTGAGCTACGGCGGCAGGACCGAGATCGCGACGGCTGCACGGAGCCTGGCGAGGGCGGTTGCGATTGGATCGGTGAATCCGGAGGAGATCGACGAGGGCGTTTTTTCCCAGCACCTGTTCACCGCCGGAATACCTGATCCCGATCTGCTGATCCGAACCAGCGGAGAAAAACGCATCAGCAACTTTCTCTTGTGGCAATTGGCGTACGCAGAGTTCGTGTTCGTAGACACGCTTTGGCCCGATTTCTCGCGAACCGATTTCGAGAACGCGATAACGGAGTATCATTGTCGTGAGAGGCGTTACGGCGCATCCGGTGGCTGAACCCGATCCAGGCGAAGGCACGCGTCGCGTCGTATCCGCGCTGGTCCTGGCGCCGCCGGCGCTGTTCGCGGTTTATTTTGGCACGCCGGTCTTCGAAGCGGTCCTCGTGCTTTGTTGCGCGGTGTTGGCTTGGGAGTGGACCGGGCTTTGCAACGTCCGCCGGCTTTTCCTGATCGCCGGCGTCATGACGGCCGCTCTCGGCGGCGCGGTCGCGGCGACGTCGTTGTCGGGCACCGTTCCGGCCCTGGGCGTTGTTTTGATCGGCGCGGTCGTGGTGCTCGGAGCGGCGATCGCCGATCCTCAGGTTTCGGATGCGAGGACCGAGCGCGCGCTTTGGCTCGTCTCCGGTACGGTTTACCTCGGGCTGTCGATTGTGGCGCTGACTTGGCTGCGTTTGAAGCTCGGCGACGGCCGGGGGGTGTTCATTTGGTTGCTTGCGGTCGTATGGACCGGCGACATCGGAGCCTACGTCCTGGGACGGACTATCGGCGGACCGAGGCTCGCGGTTTCGATCAGTCCGAACAAGACGTGGGCCGGTTTCTTCGGCGCGATCGCCGGTGCGACGGTCGTCGGCGTAGCGACGGTCGGCCTGATGCGGGCAGGTAACGCCGCCTTGCTGATTGCGGCCAGTGTTGCGCTGGTGGCCGTGGCGCAGGTGGGCGATCTCGCCGAATCTTGGGTCAAGCGTCGCGCCGGTGTAAAAGACACGAGCCGACTCATACCCGGTCACGGCGGGCTCCTCGACCGTGTGGACGGTCTTTTGGCGGCGGCGGCGGTGCTGGCGCTGAGCGTCGGGTTGATGGGAGGCGTGCCGGCGGCATGGATGTGAGGCAACAGACTCAGGTGCTCAAGGCCCAAAACGCCACGCTGCGCCGCGTGAGCATTTTAGGATCGACGGGCTCCGTGGGGTGCAACACGGTCGATCTCATCCGCCGCTGCGGCGGCGAATTCGTCGTCGAGGCCCTGACCGCCAATCGCAACGTGGAACTGCTCCTTCGCCAAGCGCGCGAACTGCGTCCCAAGCTCGCCGTCATCGCCGAATCGTCCCTGTTCCACGAGCTTGAGAACGGGCTCGCCGGAACCGGTGTAGAAGCGGCGGCGGGACGCGCGGCGGTGATCGAGGCCGGCGGGCGCCCCGTCGATTGGCTCATGGCGGCGATCGTCGGAACCGCAGGATTGGAGCCGACGATGGCGGCGATCCGGCAAGGGTGCGTGGTGGCGCTTGCCAACAAGGAATGCCTGGTTTCGGCGGGCGGCGTCATGATCTCCGAAGTCGAACGCCACGGCGCCACGCTCCTTCCGGTCGATTCCGAGCACAGCGCGATCTTCCAGGTTTTCGACTTCGATCAGATCGACAACGTCGAACGGATCATCCTGACCGCTTCGGGCGGCCCCTTTCTGAATCTCGACGCGGCGGCGCTCGCGACGGTGACGCCCGCGCAAGCCATGGCGCATCCGAACTGGGACATGGGCGCCAAGATTTCCGTCGATTCGGCGACCATGATGAACAAAGGGCTCGAGCTGATCGAGGCCTTCCACCTGTTCCCCGTGGGCAAGAGGCGCATCGAGATCATGGTGCACCCCCAATCTGTGATCCACAGTTTGGTCGCCTATTCCGACGGATCTGTTCTGGCGCAGCTCGGCACCCCCGACATGCGCACGCCCATCGCCTACGCGCTGGCGTGGCCGAATCGGATGGACGCCCCGGCGCCACGCCTCGACTTGACCGAAATCGGCACCCTGACGTTCGAGAAACCGGATCCCGAACGGTTCCCGGCCCTTACGCTGGCCCGCGATGCCCTTGAGGCGGGGGGAACGGCGCCCACGGTGATGAACGCTGCGAACGAAATTGCCGTGCAGTCGTTCCTCAAGGGTGGTATCGGCTTCCTTGACATCGCTCGCGTCGTCGAGCAGACCCTCGGTTCGGTGCCGCGGCGCGGACTCGCGAGCCTTGCCGACGTGTTCGATGCCGATCGCGCAGCGCGTGAACATGCCGAGCGGCTCGTCTCGCGGCGCTCGGACCGCGGCTGACTGGCGCGGCACAGGGTCTGGGTTTCGGAACGCCGTCGATGAGCATTCTCGATATATTTGCGAGCAAGTTCGAGTTCATTCTCGGCTTCACGTGGTACTACGTCGTCGTGTTCCTGGCGCTCGTGACCATCGTTGTCTTCGTTCACGAGTTGGGACACTTCTGGGTCGCGCGCCGCAACGGCGTCAAGGTCGAAGTGTTCTCGATCGGTTTCGGGCCCGAGATCCTGGGCTGGACGGACAGCTTGAACACCCGCTGGAAGATCGGTTCCGTTCCGCTCGGCGGGTACGTCAAGATGTTCGGAGAAGAAGCGGACGCGGATTCCGGCGAAGACGCGCAGGCCCTAACGCCCGAGGAGCAAGACGTCTCCTTTCACCACAAGCGGCTTGGCCAACGCGTCGCCATCGTCTTCGCGGGTCCCGCGGTAAACTTCATCTTCGCCGCCGTCGTCCTGGCGGTCCTGTTCTCGGTGGCCGGTGTCCGCGCTCCCCTGGCGGGCGTGGGTTCCGTCAGCTCCGGCAGCGCCGCCGAGGCTGCGGGCCTACGGCTGGGAGACCGCATCGTCGAGATCGACGACACATCGATCACCTGGTTCGAGGAACTGCGCCGCATCGTTAGCGAGAGCCCCGGCCGCCCACTTTCGTTCCTGGTCAGAAGGGGCAAAGAGACGCTGACGATGACGATAATCCCCGATCGGGTGGCGTCGGACGACGGAGCCGAGATCGGCCGCCTTGGCGTCGGATATGATCCGGCGCAGATCGAATACGAGCGCCACAACCCGCTCGTCGCGAGCTGGATGGCCGTCGAGCGGACGGCGAGCCTGACAGCGCAGATACTCGTCT
>JASMAE010000240.1 GCA_030754475.1 Rhodospirillales bacterium | reverse complement strand
TGGCCGAAGAGCACCGCATCTATCCCTTGGCCGTTCGACTCATCGCGGAAGGCCGGGTTCGGATCGCCGGCGAAATGGTCCTGATTGAGCGGATGCCCACGCCTGGGGGCGCCCTCGTCAACCCCTGCCCCGGCTGAACGCGGGCGTCTTAGCCGACGATTTCGAGATCGCTGAAGAAGAAGGCGATCTCCGCCGCCGCCGTTTCCGCAGAATCCGAGCCGTGGACCGAATTCTCCTGGACGTTCTGGCCGAATTGCTTGCGGATCGTGCCGTCTTTGGCGTTCGCCGGATTGGTGGCCCCCATGATCTCGCGATAATGGGCGACGGCGTTCTCGCCTTCCAGCACCTGAGCGACGACCGGCCCGGAGCTCATGTACGCGCAAAGCTCGCCGAAGAACGACCGCTCGGCGTGCACCGCGTAGAACGCCTCTGCCTGTTCGCGCGTCATGTGGAGTCTTTTTTGCGCGATGACCGAGAGCCCCGCGGACTCGATATGGGCGATGATGCCACCCGTCAAGTTCCTCGCGGTGGCGTCCGGCTTGATAATGGACAAGGTCTTCTCAGCAGCCATGCCGTCTTGAGCCTTTGATTGACGTGGACGTTCGATCGATTCGAAGCGGGAAGTCGACCCGGGGCCGCGAAGTCTCATACCGGGACCCGAGGAGCGGCGCGTTATACTCGCAACGATCACCCCTGGCAACCGGTTCGAGGCAATGCGAATCGGCGGCCCGCGGCGTGCGATCGGGCAATGGCGGCCCTCGCTACTCGGCGGCCTCCCGCGTCACCGGGATCGCGGCCTCGCCCAAGACCGTCGTGCGCCAGGCGAGGCGGCGGTACTTCTCGGTGTCAAAGAGCGTCGCCGAGTGCAACGAGCAGCGGTTGTCCCAGAAGACGAGATCACCGGTCCGCCATTCGTGGGTGTACACGAATCGCGGCATGGTCGCGAAGTGACGAAGCTCGCGCAGCAACGACTGGCCCTTAAGCAGCTCCGCTCCGACGATATTCCAGGCGACCTCGCCGCCGCCGCAATAGAGCGCCTTGCGCCCGGTCTCGGGATGGACGCGGACCAGCGGCTGGGTGACCTCGGGCAGCGCCGCCTTCTCGTCTGCCGTCAGCGGCTCGCGGTCGGGGTAGTACGCCTGATAGGCGTGGACGCGTGAGACCACGACCCTGAGATCGTCGATCTCGGCCTTCGTGCTTTCGGGCAGCGCGTCATAGGCCGCGTACATGTTGGCGAACAGCGTGTCGCCGCCCGCTGGAGGGACTTCCTTGCCAAGCAGGAACGTGTACGAGACGGGATTCTCCAGATACATCTCGTCGGTGTGCCACATGGTGCCCGCGAGCTTGAGACCGAGCGGCTTGCCATTTTCGACGATGTTCGAGATCACCCAGATCTCGGGATGGCCGTCGAGCTGATACTGGGCGAGATGCATCCGCTTGATGCCTCCGAAGCGGCGGGTGAATACCTCCAGCTGGTCCGGCGTCATATCGTGCTGATCGCGCACCACGACGACGATGCGCTCGCGCAACAGCCGCTTGAATTCGCCGTAAGTGTCGTCGTCGAACGCGGCCTTGGCATCGAAGTCCACCACCTCGCCGCCCATGGGACTTTCGAACGCATTGAATTGCAGCTTCGTCATCGCACTTTCCATATCCTTGGCCGCAATCGTGGCCGCCGCTTGGGGCGCGATTCCCGGCACCACCCGCGGCGCTACGCCTAATCCTTTTTTTCCCAAGCGCCCGCGTCTGTCTGCCGCCAATAGGTGAGCGCGTGGCCGCAGTCACGGTACGACCGCCAGTGTTCGCGTGCGGCCTCGAGAGCGCCCGGATCGTTGCCGTCGAAGATCTCGAACACGCGCTGGTAGTCTCCCGCACGGTCGGTCACGGACCCGTCGGTCAAGAAAAGGAAGTTCGCGCCGTTCGGGTTCTCGTCACGCTCGGTCAGCCAGATGGGCTGATCCTCCGGAACCCCGTCCTTTTCCGAGCCGTGCGGAAGCCACGAGTCTCGGCCGAACGTCCACAGCGCCTGGTTCAAGGATTCGACGCGCTCGGCCGACGCCGCCATGACGACGGCTCGCTTTCCCTCGGCAAGCGTCTTTTGGAGAAGCCTGGGCAGCGCTTTCTCCAGCGCCAGCGTGTGCAGTTGGTAGAAGCCGATTTCGGCCATCCGGCCCGCTCAAGTGTCCTCGTAGTAATCGGCGACGAAACGGTCGAGAAGGCGCACGCCGTAGCCGGTGCCGCCTTTCGGCCGCAAGGGCGTCGCCTTGTCCGACCAAGCCATTCCGGCGATGTCGAGGTGGACCCAGAGCGTCTTGTCGACGAAACGCTGCAGGAACTGGGCCGCCGTGATGCTTCCCCCCCAGCGCCCAGCGATGTTTTTCATGTCGGCGATGTCGGACTTGATCATCTTGTCGTACTCGTCGCTCAAGGGCATGCGCCAGACGGCCTCGCCGACCGCCTTGCCGGCAGCGTTTAGGCGCTGGCACAGCTCGTCGTCATTGGAGAACATGCCCGCCATCTCCTGGCCCAGCGAGACCAGGATCGCGCCCGTGAGTGTGGCTAAGTCAATCATGAAACGCGGCTTGAACCGCTCCTTGCAGT
>JASMAE010000239.1 GCA_030754475.1 Rhodospirillales bacterium | reverse complement strand
AGCCGAGTACGTGTATTCTTCGCGTGACGGCAAGCCCAGGAAATCGCCGGGTAGCAGGAAGCCGGTGATCTGCGTCCGGCCGTCGGGAAGCGATTTGTAAAGTTTCACCATGCCGGAGATGACGTTGTAGGCAATGTCTCCGCGATCCCCTTCCATGGCGAAGCATTGACCCGGCTGGACCGACTTGTGCCCGGCGATGCGCTCGATTTCCACGATCTGATCTTCGTCGAGCGCGGCGCAGAATGCGAGGTGGCGGATGGAACAGTCGAGGCACTTCGAACGTCCCCCGCTGTGGCCGCCGGTCTCAGCGGTCGGGCCCTCGAAGCACCACAACGGGACGCGCGACGTCGACGCTGCCATTCATGCCCCTCCCCAACCGAAATCACTGAAAATCGGCGCCCATCGCGCGAATCGCATGCGACCGCATAACTTACTCTTCGCCGCAGGCGTCAGGCAAGCCGCTTCATCCCGGCCCGCTTGATCTATGTCACGGCGGCACCGAAAGCCATTGTGTATCGAGAAAATACGGCGATGTATGGCAAGCGAAGGACGCGGGCAGTGGAGATCCGTCGACTTGAGCGGACGCAGATTGCGCAAGCCTTTCCGATGGTGCGCGAGTTGCTCCGCGACCTGACGCCGGAAGCGTGGCAGGCGTTTGCGGCGAAGGTCATGGATGACTCCGACGCCCGGGCGGGCAGGACCGGCGTCATCGTCGCCGAGAGCGAGGACGGCCACTTCAGGGGGCTGTTCGTGTTTCGTGTGGAAGATGATCTCGACCAGGGAACCACGCTGGTCGTGCAGCACTTCATCACCCCGGGTCTCGGCAGGCGAACGGTCGCCGAGGCGCTTTACTCCGAGATTCGCGAGATCACCCAGCGGTTGGCGTGCGACGCGATTCGGGTCGAGGTTCCCCCCGAGACCTCGTGGGAGCTGAGCTTCTTCCAAGGCCAGGGTCACCGCGTCGTCAACTGGCTGCTCTCGCATTCGGCGACTCCGAGCCTCGGCTGACGCACCGGACTTCGTCCGCACGCGGGCTCGACGGCCGGTTCGGCCGTCACGTGACGCCGGAGCTCCCCGACCGGGAAGCGCCGGGCCACCCACTGGGTCCACACCCGCAACGGTCCTGGCACCCGACGTCGCGCTTGACGCCGTCGCCCACAATGCGAAATCGGTTTGATTCATTTGTCGTTACAGGGCGTCATCCGCGTCCTCATCTTTGGCTGGGATCGTTGATCACCCTTATTGGGAAGCCGTCCAGGGTGAGTGTATTGCGAGGGAGATTCCTGTGATCCGAAACCTCGAGAGCGCGGTCCGCGTGATTTTGCCTTCGGCGCTTCGCGCGCCGGCGCGTCTCGAGGAATCGTTTGTCAGGCGGCCGGCGCCCGGTGTAGGCAAGGCACGGGGTGTTCGCGGGCGGTGCGTGCGTTTCCGGCACCGCGCCGATCTCGGCGGTCGGCGGACGACGAACGCCGCCTATTCAGGAGGACTGAAATGACCTTGTCCGTGGCCGGTATGGATCTCTTGCAAGGCGCGGTCGACTGCCATGTCCACGCCTGTCCCCACATCAACGGCCGCACGGTGACCGCGTTCGACGCCGCGCGCCAAGCTGCCGCCGCAGGCATGAAGGGCGTCGGGTTGATGGACAATTTTTCCAACAGCGCGGGCTACGCGGCTCTCGCCATGACCGAACTCGGCCATCTCGGCATCGACATCTTCGGCGGGCCGATCCTCGAGCCGTGCGCGGGCGGGGTGTCGGCCGAGGTGGTGGCGATCGCGCTGGACTGGGGGTACGGGCCGGGTTCGGGCGCGCGCTTCGTCTCCATGCCGACGCACCACACGCGCAAGACCGCCCAACGCGAAGGCCGAAGCCCGGCCTACGTCGAGGGCTGCTTCCACGTGCCGCTCGAAGGCGAGCTTCAGGACACCACCAAAGCGATCCTCGATCTCCTGGCCGCGCGCGACGTGGTCCTGAACACCGGCCACATCTCGGGCGCGGAAGCGGTCCGGCTTTGCCAAGAGGCGAAGAAGCACGGCGTCGAGCGCGTTATCGCACCCTCGGGAGGCTTCGAATTGGACGAGATCGCCGAGATCGTGAAAACCGGCGCCTACGCCGAGTTCTCGTTCTACACCCTGACCCACGCGGCGT